>NZ_JBFTOQ010000013.1:0-256917 GCF_056398045.1 Cupriavidus sp. 05L411
GAGCATCGATACCGGCAATGCGGGGTTGAATGAAGCGCTCGGCAACGTGGCGGCGAACATTGCAGCGGGTGGCTTTGGTGCCGTCGTGGGTGGTGGATCGGGGGCAGCGACGGCAGCGAATGTGGATCGGTTCAATCGGCAGTTGCATCCGGATGAACAGAAGTGGATCAAGGCCAATGCCAAGGCTTTCGCAAAGCAACAAGGTATCTCCGAATCGGACGCAGAAATGCGCCTTGCGCAGCAGGGATTCCGGCAAGTCCAAGCGGGCGTGGGCGGCGAGGAGGACGCTGGCGCGCGCGCATTTCTCAGTCAGGCACATGGAATGCTGCCAGCAGATGGTGCAAGTGGACCGGGCTATATGTTCTATACGCCCCCGTCGCAGAAGAACGATGCAACTATGTACGGTAAGACATTGGGCGATTCAGCCGCGTTCTACTACACAAATGGACTCAAGCAACCGGGAGCTATTCAAGCGGCAACCACCGGGGCAATGAGCGATGCCGAGAGAAGTAGGCTCGCCGGTGCCGTAGTCAATGTAGTTGGTGGTGCAGCGCTGCTGGCAACAGGGCCCGCTATCGCGACAACCGTTCCCGGCTTAGTGACAAGTACCGCAACTGCCTGCACAATCAATCCCACCGCATGTACTTCAGCCGCAGGAATTGGCGGTATTGTGAGTGGTTCGATGGATATGGTAGGACAGATCTTCCTAACCGGGAGTATTCGGCCAGGACAAACAGCGATGGCAACGGTCAGTGGTGCAATTCTGACACCAATAGGCATGAATGCTGGAGCGTACGGCAATGCCGTATTGGGCAGCGTTAATGCCATAGCAAACGCTCAGTTCCAGAACATACTCTATGGAGACACGAATAGTCTCTTGGGTGCTGCAACAGTGGGTTACGGCTTCTGATCATTTGGCGCAAAGGTTGGGGCTCGCGCTCAAAAAAGCCTAACATCGTTATTTCCAACGTATGTGAATTCAAGCGTCCCGGCTCTACTTCAGAAGCCAAGTATGACGGCCCCTCTTATCGGAGTTGGAGTTGGCAACGTGGTTCAGGGTTTAGGATCTTCTGTCACCCCCCCACAGAAACAAAAAAATGACAAAAATTGAAAAAATATGGATCGCATTTCAAGGTATTTTTTCCCCCTGGATTATGTTGATTCCACTCACCATATTTAAATTTCTTGGCTTCAACGTCACGCGCAAGCACTATTATCTTGTTTCTGTCCTATGCCTGATTTGGACGATAGTATTCGCGCTTTGGTTCTTATACGCGTGGAAGAAGACTCGGGAGATTAATAAGAGAGATTCTTGAAAGACAAAAATCATAGATGGCCTTCGTGGATTCGCGAGCCGGCATGAAAAAATTCACAGCCGGTGTGCCGTACGGCCTTGCCAACGGCAACGCCGGCTTCGGCGTCTCAGCCTCCGCTTCCATGGCGAAGGGCAACTCGGCCAGCGAGGGCATCTCGCATACCAACAGCCACATGGCCAGCCGGAAGTCCGCCACCTTTGTGTCGGACTTCCGGCACCTCCGCCTCCGGTCTTCGCAGAATTGACGCGATACCTCTGGGCCCCTCGTCCCTCCTACCGACGCCAGGCGTGCAAACATCAACCTATCAAGGACTCTCGTGACAAGGAACCACGTACCGTTCTCGGAAAAAACCCTCGCCCTAGCTGTGCTCGCCGCGCTGCTGACTACGGCCTGCTCAATCCTGCCTCAACCCACACACAGCGTCACCGTCGCTACCCCAACGTACGATCCCACCGTTTCTGCACGCATCCGATTCCTTTCTGGCAATGGCACTGGCAGTGCGGCTTTCCGGCCCGGCGAGTCTTGCTACAAGGATAGCTACCTGCAGGATGAAAAACGCGTCGATGTCAACGATGGCTTTCTCGCGTCGTGGAAGTACTCGTCCAACAGCGTAACGATCGGTATGCCTCAAAGCCCGCGCCCTTACATGCGCGTCGACGGCCTTTCCTTCAAGGACCTCATCAAGGAATACGTCGTCCCGGCAGCAAAGCCCGTCACGGTGAGGCTGTCGCTCAACCCGCAGTCGTTCTCCTGTACGCCGCCGGCGGTTACGTTCGTTCCCGAGCCGGGCAGGGATTATGACGTCTTCATGCAAACCGCCGGCAACCGCTGTTGGGTTGCCGCCAGACGTATCGATGACCAAGGCGCGGATGAGTCCATTCGCCTGGAACTGGCGCAGAAGTGTCCGACTGCGCCCGCCCCCAACAATTGACGCCACAAAAACGAGATTATTGATCACCATGAATCACATACGTACCTTGCACCTTGTCGCCCTCACCGTGCTGAGCCTCGCGGCAATTCCCGCCATGGCAGCGGAAAACTATCTACTTGCCTCTCACAAACAGCGCCTGGAGAAAGCACGCTTTGAAGAGTCGGCGGCCAAGTCGACTTGGGATAAGGCGTTCGCCCTGCGCCAGCAAGCGGCGGAACTGGACTCGATGGGCAAATCGGCGGAAGCGCTTACCGTCATCGACCGGGCGCTGAGCTTGATCAAACCTGAAAAGGATAAGGACTTCATCGCTACCAAGGCCAGCATCCTGTTCAGCATGAATGACCCCGAGGTGCCTTGGCATTGCTGGCGCCGCAACTGGAGGCGACACGGGAGTACGCCGCGAGCCAGGCTGCCGCCGGGCGAACCCTCGCGCTCGGAACATTCACGGAGGACTTTGTGACAGCCACCTTTGCGCATATCCAGCTCGAGCAGTGGCGTGACGCTATCGCAACGCTGGCCAATGCTGAGGCACCCCTTGAAGGGCCGAGCTTCTATGCCTACCGAAGCCTCGTCTATCGCTACATCATGAGCCGGGCCAAAGACAACGCGCTGGCGAACCCTCAACTGGAAGAGATGGCGACGTACTACGTCCAGAAGGACAGGGGCCACTACGGTGCGTTGCTGCGGATGTGGCAGGGAGAGGACACGCAGAAAGAAGCGGCTGCGCTGATCGGACAGATGTCCGGCTCCGAGCAGCAGGAAGCGTTTGCGGAAGCCTTGTTCCATGGCGCGGCCTATGCGAAGTTTGTCAAAGGCGATGCGGTAAGCGCACGAACGATGCTGGATGACCTCAATCGTGTCGCTCCATACGGCAGTATCGAGTGGATATATGGACAGCGGGTGCTGTAATCATCAACCCGGCTCGGTCAGCCCTTACGTCGACTACGGACAAGCCTATCTAGCCAAATTGCCCACCCAATGCGTCGTCGGCAAGTGACTTGCCGCCTGCAGAAGCAGGCCGCCTACCAGCAATGCCCCCCCCAGGGCTACAGACTATCCAGCACCTAGCCAAATTCAGCTCCGAATCGATTGAATAGGAAATTTCGCCCCTCATTTTAGGATTTGTCCGATTTCAATCAGCACAAAAACTCGGTATCGTCCGTCTGGCCTTGGCGTAGTCCAGCCTCACTCATGCAGCAGCGCTGCTTGCATGATGAAGGTATTGGCAACGAGGCCAGCGGCGCTGGCGTCAACAATGCCATCTGAAATCTGGGGTGGAGAAAATGATCTGGCTTATTTTTTCACACCGGCATCGCCTTTCGATACCGCGAAGATCTGGTCTGTTTGTTCTCGCTCGCAGATCCTCAATGCGTGTGTTTTCTGTGCACTCGATTGCACCCCTCATGAACCTATAGCAATTTAACCCGGCCAGATCCTTAGCCTCCGCGTCGAATTGCCTGACATGTAAGCCGCGTCAATCCATGCCGATGAACTTCCGCAACGCGCGCCGCAAGGCGCGTGGCGTCCCTCCTTTTGCCCCGCTCATCCTGACGCTGCCCACATTCGCGGTTGCCCAGGCCCTGCCTGCTTTCCCGCCCGCGTTCCCGCCTGTCACCCCGAACGCCGCCATCGAGCGCCGCCAGGAACAGCAGCAGGAGGCCGCGCGCGAGCGTGCCTTGGCCCGTCCCGATGTGCTGACGACCTCCCCCGCCAACGCGGGCATCGCGGGACCGCTGATCCTGCCTGCCGAGTCGCCCTGCTTCCGCATCGGGACGGTGCGCTGGGAGGGTGCCGAGGACTTTGCATGGCTCCAGGCCGAGGCGGGCATCCTGCCCACGCAATGCGTTGGGGGCAAGGGGCTGGAGGCCATCCAGGACTATTTTTCGGCGCGGCTGCCCGCCCAAGGCTACATGACCACGCGCGTGGTGATCCCGGAGCAGAATCTCGCCAGCGGTGAATTGCGCCTGCGCGTGGTGGCGGGACGCCTCTCTGGTGTCAGGGCCGAGGGTGCGCCCGGCTGGTGGCGCATGGTCTTGCCCACCGGCCCCGGCGGGCTGGTCAACCAGCGCGACCTTGACCAGGGCACGGAGAACATGCGCCGCCTGCAGGGGCAGGCCGATGCCGGCATCGATCTGGTCCCTGGCGAGAACCCCGGCGACACGGAACTGATCATCAAGCCGGGCACCGGCAAGCGCTGGCATGTCCTCGTGACGGGCGATAACGCCGGACTGGATAACACCGGGCGCGACCAGATGGGCGGCACGCTGACGGTGGACTCGCCACTGTTCCTCTACGACAGCCTCACCCTCTCCGGCAGCACCAATGCCAATGCCGGCAACGGCGCGGCGGGGACGCGCTCTTCTGCGATCAACTACAGCATTCCCTTCGGTTACTGGAACGCCTTCTTCAGCGCTAACCAGTCGCGCTACCACCAGACGGTGGCGGGTTTCGAGAGCGAAATCGTCTACGGCGGGCGCAGCACGCAGATCGAGGCAGGACTTGGCTACGTGCCGTTGCGCAACGCTTCGGGCAAGACGAGCCTGTATGCCAAGGTGTTCCGCAAGACCGCCAGCTCCACCCTGGACGGCATCGACATCGCCGTGCAGCACCGCGATTTCGTCGGCTTCGAGGCCGGCGCCGCGCACCGTCAGTACCTCGGCAACACGGTGCTGGATGTCAGCGCGGCATGGCGCGCGTCGCTGCCCGCGCACTCCAGGTCGCCTGGCTTTGTGCTGGGCGAGCCCGGCTGGGATGGCAAGTCGGAGATCGTGCTGGCGAATGCCGGCCTGATGGTGCCATTCCAGGTCGCCGGGGAGCGCTTGCGCTACCAGGGCAGCCTGCGCATGCAGTACGCCCGCACCCGCATCTTGCCGTCCGACTACTTCGTCATCGGCAACCGCTACTCAGTGCGCGGTTTCGATGAACAACTCACCCTTGCCGCCGAGAACGGCATCACCTGGCGCAACGACCTGGCCTGGCAACTTGCCAATACGGGCCAGGAAGCCTTCGTGGGCTTGGACATGGGACATGTCAGCGGCCCATCCGCCGGGTTCCTGGTGGGCCAGACGCTGATGGGTGCCGTGATCGGGGCGCGCGGACGCTGGGCCATGGGTGGCTACGCCGCCCTGACCTACGAGGTGACGCTCGGCAGGCCGCTCAGGAAGCCTGCGTTCTTCCGCACGCACGCGCCCAATATCGCGGCGCAGATCGGCGTTGAGTTTTAGGCCAGACCACCCCGGCTGTGCATGCCCGCCTGTGACTTGACGATAGCCCGAGCATTTCAATGACACATGGCCGCGCGTTGGAATGGCGTCTGGTACCGATGCAAGCAGCATCCTGATCGCACGCTGGCTGGGCGAACAGCCCAGCCACCGCTCAGATCTCCGCCCGCAGCCCCACAAAAAACCGCCGCCCCGGCGCCGGCTCGAAATACCGGCCATTGCTCTCGTTCACGATCACCGACCCGATGTAATGCCGGTCGGCAATATTGTCGATGCGGCCATAGGCATACCAGCGCATGCGCCCCACGCGGAAGTTGTAGCCGGCGCGCAGGTTGAAGGTGGCGTAGCCCGGCGCATATTGCGTGTTGAGGTCGTCAGCGAACACACGCCCTTCCACGCGCATCTCCACGCCCAGCGTGAGATCGGCCACCGGCTTGTACGTGGCCTCGGCGAACAGGCTGTGGCGAGCGGTGCCAGGCAGGCGGCTGCCAGAGGCTACCGTTGCGCCCTGCGCATTGCGAAAGGCGTCGCCAAAATAGGCGTCGAGCCAGGTGTAGGCCAGGCCGGTGCCGTAGCGCTCGCCGGGGCCGTAGGTGCCGCGCCATCCCAGTTCCAGGCCGCGCCGGTGCACGCCGTTGACGTTCTGGTAGACGGAGCGGCCGTTGTCGTTGGACAGCGGCACGATCTCGTTGTGGCTGCCGGCGTCGAACACCGCGGCTTCCAGCCGTTGCCCTTTGCCTTGCCATTTGACGCCGATCTCGCCCTGGCGGCTGGTGGAGGGCTGCAGCCCGAGGTTGGTGCCGACGCCGCCGGGGCCGTAGGCGACTTCGGTCAGTGTCGGGGTTTCGAAGCCGCGGCCAAGGTTGGCGTAGACATTGAGCGACTCCACCGCCTGCCAGACCACGCCGAGCACCGGGCTGACGTTGTTGTAGGTGGCGGTGCCGCTGTCGTCGGGGCTGGCGGCGGTGATGTAGTGATCGTCGATGCGCAGCTTGACCTGGCTGGCGCGCACGCCGCCGACCAGCCGCCAGGAGGGATTCCAGGTCCAGTCGAACTGGGCGAAGGCGCCCAGGCTGCCGGCCTTGTCGGTTTCGTCGCGGCGCAGCGCGCCCTGCGTGCCGTTCTGGTTCACGAAGCCGGTGCGCGCATCGCGCATGCCGTCGGCGTCCACGCCAGCGCTCCATAGCAAAGGCAGTCCGGCTACCGTGGTGTTGTGGTGCCATGACATCGCACCGCCGCCGTAGGATCTGTCGATATCCACGATGCCGCCCGCCGACGAGGGCGCGATGCCGCTAAAGCCCAGGTACTGGGTGAGCTCGCGGGTGCCGCCATAGAGGCGGAATTCAAGGTTGTCCTGCTCACTTAGCCGTTGCTCCACCAGCACGCCGCCCTGGTTCTGCCGCACGGTCTTGCCGGTATTGAACTGCGTGGCCAGCGGCACGGCCTGGCGCGGGTTGGCGCCGGCCTGGGCACGCGTGAGGCCGAGCGGGTCCTGCGCCTGGGGCTGGTCGAAGGCATTGAACAACAGCGTGACGCGGGTACCGGTGACCGGCTCTGCCACCACCTTGGCGTTGAGCTGGCGGCGCCGGGCCGCGCTGTGGTCGCGGTAGCCGTCGGTCTCGAATGTCCATGCATCCAGCACGCCGCCGATCTTGTCGTTACCGCCGCCCACCGTCACGCCGGCCATCCACTGCCCGTCGGAGCCGAATCCGCTGGTGGCGCGCGCCATCGGCGCCTTGGGCGGATCGGGCGTGAAAATCTGCACGACACCACCGGACGCATTGCCGTAGAGCTGGGCAAAGGGGCCGCGCAACACCTCGATGCGGCTGGCGTTGGTGAGATCGGCGGTGGAGGCCTGGCCCTGCCCGTCCGGCATGGTGGCGGGAATGCCGTCCACAAACAACCGCACGCCGCGCACACCGAAGGTAGAGCGGCTGCCAAAGCCGCGCACCGCTAGCTGCAAGTCTTGCGCGTAATTCTGCCGCTCGCGCGCGGTCACGCCGGGCACGAGCGGCAGCAGCTCGGACAGGTTGATCAATGGGCTGGGCGTGCTCAGCGAATCGACGGGAACGCTGTCGATGGCGGCCGGCGCGTCAAAGCGCTTTTGCTCGGCACGGCTGACGCTCACCACCACGTCCGGCAGCGTTTCCTCGGCTAAAGCCGCGCCGGGCGCAGCGGCAAGCATCGCCGCCGCCAGGCAGCACAGGCGGTGCGAAGCCTCTGCGGAAACCGGTTTCCTGCTTCGCCCACCGCCCTTGTTGCCTGCCATATCCCTGCCCTGAGTTTGTTGATGACTTCCTTTGCTGCTGTGCGGGCGGCCCGCCCGGTCGCTACTTGGCCATTGCCTGGGCCTTGGGCCGGATGGCGTCCGCGGTGCCCTGGATAAACGCCTTGATCTTCTCGACATCGTCCGCGCTCAGCTTGCCGGTGAAGTCCGGCATGCCGCGCGCCATGGCGGGTCCCTTGAAGATGAACTTGTCGAGATTTTGAATATAGGCAGTATTCATATAGCCGAGGTTGGGGATATTGCCGCCGCGATCCACGCCGGGCACGCCATGGCAGAGCACGCAGTTGCTGACATAGAGCGCCGTGCCGGCCGCGACGTTGGCCGGGTCGTACTTCACGCCCGCCAGCAGTTCACCCGCGCGGTACTGCACGAACGCGGGCATCGGCGCCTTGCCGCCAACCGCGAAGGTGTAGACCGTGCCGGGCCCCTGCCGCTCGGTGGCGCGCTGGGCCTGCCCATAGACGCCGCCCCAGCCGACGGCGACGGACACGTACTGCTTGCCGTCCACCAGATAGCTCACGGGCGCAGCGATCACGCCGGTGCCCGTGGGCGATTCCCACAGCTTCGCGCCGGTGGCGGCGTTGTAGGCGATGAAGCGGCCATCGGCCGTGCCCTGGAACACGAGGTTGCCGGCGGTGGTGAGCGTGCCGCCGTTCCACGGCGAGACCTGCTCCTGCGTCCAGACCGCCTTTTGCTGCACCGGGTCCCAGGCGATCAGGCGCCCGAAGGGCTGGCTGGTGGGCGGTTCGGCATTGAGGAACTTGGCCGTGTTCCATCCCACGTTGCCGTGCGGCTGGCCGGGCTGCTTGCCGTTGAACGTCCAGTTCTTGTCGTCCATCAGGTTGAGCGGCACATGCTGCGCGGGCAGGTAGACCAGGCCGGTCTGCGGGTTGAACGACATCGGATGCCAGTTGTGCGCGCCGTAGGGCCCAGGGATGGCGTCATAGGGCTTGTCGGTGGCGCGTGCCTCCGGCAGCTCGATCGGGCGTCCGTTCTGGTCGTAGCCGCTGGCCCAGTTCACATCGACGAAGTTCTTGGCCGAGATGAACTGACCATTGGTGCGGTCGATGACGAAGAAGAAGCCGTTCTTGGGCGCGTGCAGGATGACCTTGCGCGCCTTGCCGCCAATATTCAGGTCGGCCAGGATCATGGGCTGGGTGGAGGTGTAGTCCCAGTTGTCGCCGGGCGTCTCCTGGTAGTGCCAGACGTATTTGCCGGTATCCGGATCCAGCGCGACGATGGAGGCCAGGTAAAGGTTGTCGCCGCCGGCCGGGCTGCGCTTGCTGCGTGACCAGGGCGAGCCGTTGCCGGTGCCCACGTACATCAGGTTGAGCTCGGGGTCGAAGGCCAGCGTGTCCCATGCGGTGCCGCCGCCTCCGGCTTCCCAGTACTTGCCGGCCGGATCCCAGGTCTTGGCCGCCTTGGCCATCGACTCGTCCTCGAACGGCTTGCTGGGGTCTCCGGGCACGGTGAACCAGCGCCATTTCTGCTCGCCGGTGCCGGCATCGTAGGCGGTGATATAGCCGCGCACGCCGTACTCCGCGCCGCCGTTGCCGATGATGACCTTGCCCTTGAACACCCGCGGCGCGCCAGTGATGGTGTACGAGTGGGTGCGGTCGATGATGGTGTCCTTCTCCCACAGCTTGCGGCCGGTGCCGGCATCGAGCGCGATCAGGCGGCCATCATAGGAGGCGACAAAGACCTTGCCCTGGTACAGCGCCACGCCACGATTGACCACGTCGCAGCAGCCCTTGTAGCCGATCGACTTGTCGACCTTCGGGTCGAAGGTCCAGATGCGCTTGCCGCTGCGGGTGTCGATGGCATGCACCACGCTCCACGACGCGCTGACGTACATGATGCCGTTGACCACCAGCGGCGTGGCTTCCACCCCGCGCGTGGATTCGAGATCGTAGGACCAGGCCAGCCCGAGGTCCTTCACGTTGTCGGCATTGATCTGCGAGAGCCGGCTGAAGCGGGTTTCCGCGTAGTCCAGGCCGTAGCTGGGCCAGTCGGGTGTCTTGGCGGCGTTGCCTTCGATGAAGGCGCCGTCGACGCTTCGGGTGACGCTACGGATGTGATCGGCGCTGGCCACCTTGGCCGGCGGCTTGGCCTGCGCCGCCGCCAGCGAGAACGCCGCCAGCCCCGCGACCAGCACTGCCACCTTGCGTGACAGGCCTGCTTGATTGCCAGCGCGCTGCGCAACGCGCGGCCAGCAGGAGAAAACCCGCTCGGGTCCTTGGCTCATTGTGTCTCCTCTTTTTTTGCTTCTTCTTCGGGGGAAGCCAGGCTGGTTCTATGCCAGCGGCTGGCCAATGGCGCGACGGACATCGCCCGTCGCGCCACCGGATTACAGCAGACCTAAGAATGGCCGCAGGGGTAGGTTTTACCCACTCGGGATTACCCGCAGAGCAAGCGCCCCCCACCACGCGCGGCGATGCCGCTCAGTAAGCCATGCAGACCGACTTGATCTCGGTATAGGCCTCGATGGCGGAGCGGCCATGCTCGCGCCCGACCCCGGAGGCCTTGTATCCACCAAAAGGCATGTTGGGGTCCACGATGTTGTGTGTATTGACCCAGACCGTGCCGGCATCCAGGCCATCGACCAGCCGCTGCACCGCACGCAGGTCATTGCTCCAGATGCTGGCGCCCAGGCCATACTCGGACCGGTTGGCCTCGGCCAGCACGGCCTCGGGGTCGTCAAACGGCATGGCCACCACCACCGGGCCGAAGACTTCCTCGCGCACCAGCGTCAGGTCCTTGCATGCGGCGTTGGCCACCACGGTGGGCCGCACGAAATAGCCGGGGCGGTCCAGCGCAGTGCCGCCCGCGACGATGTCCGCGCCTTCGCTGCGCCCGGTGCCGATCAGCCCCATGACCTTGTCGCGGTGACGCGACGACACCAGCGGCCCCATCTGGCTGGCGGGATCGAGCCCGGAGCCCAGCACCGTGGCATTGGCCACCTTGCCCAGCCCCTCGACCACCTGGTCATAGTGGCGGCGCGCCACGTACAGGCGCGAGCCGGCCGTGCAGACCTGGCCCTGGTTGAGGAAGATGGCACCGGCCGCGCCCTGGATGGCATGCGCGGGATCGCAGTCATCCAGCACGATGACCGGGCTCTTGCCGCCGAGCTCCAGCGACACGCGGCGGATATCCTGGCCGCAGCGCGCACCGATCAGGCGCCCCACTTCGGTCGATCCGGTGAAGGTAATCTTGTTGACGCCGGGATGCGCCACCAGCGCCGCGCCGGGCACGCCGTCGCCGGTCACCACGTTCAGCACGCCCGGCGGGAAGCCCGCTTCCAGCGCCAGCTCGGCCAGCCGCAGCGCGGTGAGCGGCGTTTCCTCTGCCGGCTTGAGCACCACGGTGCAGCCGCAGGCCAGGGCCGGAGCGATCTTCCAGACCGCCATCAGCAAGGGGAAATTCCACGGCACGATGGCGCCCACCACGCCGACCGGCGAGCGCCGGGTCATGGCGCTATAGCGCGTGCCGGGGGGAAACGGTACCGATACGTCCAGCGTGCTGCCTTCGATCTTGGTGGCCCAGCCGGCCATGTAGCGCAGCCATTGTGCGCTGCCGCCCACCTCCAGGCCTTGCGAGAACGCCAGCAGCTTGCCGTTGTTGAGGGTTTCAAGCCGGGCTAGTTCGTCGCCGTGCTGCTCGACCAGGTCGGCCAGCTTGAGCAGCAGGCGCTCGCGCTGGGCCGGCATCATGGCGCGCCACGTGCCACCGGCAAAGGCGCGCCCGGCCGCGGCCACCGCCGCATCGATATCTGCCGCGCCGCCCGCAGGCACGCGCGCGATCTCCTCGCCGGTGGCGGGATCGAACACGGCGAAGGTCTCGCCGGACTCGGCCTGGCGCCACTCGCCGTCGATCAGCATGGCATTGCGGATGGCCTGGTTCAGGCCGCTGCGGGCTTCCTTGGGTGCATTCATCTTCGTCTCCGGTTGGTCTTGGCTGGTGCCTTGTTATGGAGATCGAAGTTAACACTACGGCCTGATCATGGCTTGTCTGGCCGTGCACAAAGCTTGTCGATGCGTGCAAAGCGTGGGAAAGGCTAAAGCTGAAGCCAATGGCCCTTGGCACCACAACGCCGCAACGCGCGCCCGCCCTCTCCCCCGGCCCCTCCCACAAGTGGGAGAGGGGAGCCAACCAGCGGCAAGATCTACCAACTGTGGTAGCCGTGTTTCCCGCCCGAAGGGGCGGGAAACACCCCAGCGCGATGCGAAGCGAGCCGTGTAGGTGTGCCAAGGCCGTATGGCGCGCCTTTCTTGCCTACTCTATTGGCAAGACAAAAAAGTAGGTCGCCGCCCCGCAGGGGTGGTGAAACTGCAGTTGCCTTTGAAGTTGAAGTTAAGCCCCCCTCCCCCAATCTAATGCCGCAAAACAATCCCCCCACCCCCCGCATTCTGCTGCCGCCACTGCGTCGGACTCATCCCGAACCGCTCATGAAAGACCCGGCTGAAATGCGCCGCATCGCCAAAGCCCAGCGCAAAAGCAATCTCGGTAATGCTGCGCCCGGCGTCGCCACTGCACGCCAGCCGCGCCGCCGCCTGCCGCAACCGGCGCGACAGGATATAGGCATGCGGGGTCTGCCCGGACTCACGAAACAGGTTGTACAACGTGCGGCGCGACACGTTCAGCACTGCCGCCAGCCGTTGCGCCGAAAGCGCCGGATCGTGCAGATGCGCATCGATGAACTCGGCCAGCCGGCGCATGCGCGCTTCGCCAAGATGCCGCGCCACGGCAGCGTCCCCGCCATCGCCAAGGGCCGGCGGCGGCGGCGTGCCGGCGCCTTGCAGCGCCGTCTCCATCAATGAGACCACGGAATCCTGCAGCACGATCTGGCCTTGACGATCCAGCAGGTGCCCCGCGCAGGTGTCATGCAGCATGGCGCCCAGCGCCGACAGCGCGATGCGCGCCGCGCCCTCCCCGCGCAGCGCCCGGCCGCCCAGGCTGGTCGCCGCCTGGCGCCAGCCGAAGGCGCGTTCCTGCGGCACCAGCAGCACCAGCACCCGGCAGCGGTCCGCCATCTCGATGCTATAGGGCTGCGCGGTATCGTAGATCGACCACATGCCTGGCTCCAGCGAGGCCTCGTTGCCGCGCTGCGCCACGCGGCTGCGCCCGCTTAGCTGCCAGAAGATCTTGAAGAAGCCCGCGTCGGATGCCGCCACGTGCCGGGACTCGCGCGCAACACGGTGCGCGTCGACATCCATGTCCGCCACCGCGCTGGCGCCGAAGCGCGCATAGCTGACGTGGCAATGAAAGCCCCCGCGCGTCTGGCGCGAATAATCGAGCGGCAGGAAACTGGTGTCGATGGCTTCGCGCCATTGATCGAAGGTCACGGTGGTCAACCGCGCCGGCGTCTGCTGCAGGGGCTGCGCTGCGGGCATCAGGACATCTCCAGTAGCCGGCGGTGTCTGGGCAACATGCGGGGAACATGCAGGGAACGCGCCGGAGGCCTCGAAGGTGGTTGCAAAGCCTAATGGAAAGCCCGTGAGCCGACAATGGGAACAATCACGCAGGCGCGCCGGCCAGCGCGGCGGCAAACATGCGAAGCCAGCATCACTTGCAATGTCAGACCACGCGATAGATTTCCCAGCGCGCGGTGCCGGAGACGACGAACGGTTCCAGCTCCTTGCCCCATTGCGCGTGGGCAGGAATCGACGCGAGCCGGGCCCAGGCGCTATCCAGTTCGCCGAGGTTGCTCACCTCCCAGTCGTGGATCACCGTGGCCTCGAGCGCGCCAATCGAGCCGGTCAGCAAGCGCCCGGTGACCAGGCCGACTTGCGGGGCGATCTCGCGCGCCCATGCCTGCAGGCGCTCGATGACTTCTTGCTTGTGCCCGAAACGGGCATCGATCTGCCACCTGGCTATCAACATGATGCTGCTCCTTGAACATTGGACATTGGCCGCAGGTGTCGCAAGGGCGGACCGCCCCGCTGCACGCGGCAGCTGGCCCCCCCGCCCCACCCATGTGCTACTTTTTTGAGGGGCCACGCCACCGCGTCGCCCCCCAGTTGCACTATAGACCGGCACCGTTGGAATCACGGTTGGAGAAAGCTATCCCGCTAGCCGAGCACCGCCCGGCGCACTTTGACCAACGCGTCCTCCAGCGCTTCATGCGAGATGGAGCCGATCGCCAGGCGCAGCGCATGCGGCGCGCTTGGTGTGGCGGCAAACGGCTGGGCCGTCGTCACCAGGACGCCTTCGCGCTCCAGGCCAGCGGCGACGCGGTCCGCGCGCAGGTCCTCCGGCAAGGTCAGCCAGAGATAATAGGAAGCGCGATGCGCTTTGACATCGCAACCGCGCAGCACGCGGCGCGCCAGGCTTTGCCGCAGCCGCGCGTCCTTGCGCTTGCGGTCCTCGAGCTCGTCGACCAGTCCGGCTTCGATCCAATGGCAGCCCAGCGCCACGGTCAGCGTGGGCGTGTTCCAGGTCGAGACGCGGATCGCGCCCTCCAGCGCGGGCACCAGCGCAAGGGGCGCGGCGACAAAGCCCACGCGCAAGCCGGACGCGACGCTCTTGGACAGCCCCGAAACATAAATCGTGCGTTCGGGCGCGTAGGTGAAGACCGGCTTGGGTGCCGGCTCGGCCAGGAAGGCATAGGCGCCATCCTCGATGATCAGGAAATCATGCTTCCCGGCAAGCTCGGCAAGCCGGATCCGGGACGGCTCAGCCATCACCGTGCCCAGCGGATTGTGCATCGTTGGCATGGCATAGACAGCGCGCACCGGACGCCGTTTGCATAGTGCTGCCAGGTGCTCCAGGTCCATGCCCTCTACCGTGTGCGGCACCGCCTCCAGGTCAAGACGGTGCGCCTGTGCGAGCCGTTTCATGCCGGGATAGGTCAGCGCATCCACAGCCAGGACATCGCCCGGCTTGAGCAGCCCCATGACCGTCACGGCCAGGCCCTGCTGCGCGCCATTGACGATGAGCACCTGCTCTCCGCCCACCCGGATGCCCCGGTTGCGCAGGTGCCTGGCCGCGGTCTGCCGCTCGTGCGCCCGCCCGCCCTGGGGCGCCGAATGCAGCAGCGCATCGAGGTCCCCCGAGGCCGCGATGGTACGCAGGCCGTCGCGCAGCATCTCGGCCTGGCCGGGCAAGGACGGATAGTTGAAGGTGAGATCGACCGCGCCGCAACGCAACGGGTGCTGCTCCAGGCCCAGGCCGCGCGGCAGCGAGGTGTCGCGCACAAAGGTGCCCCGGCCGGTCTCGCCGACGACAAGCCCGATGGACTCCAGCTCCCGGTAGATGCGCGATGCGGTGGCCAGGGCGATGCCATGCTGTTTCATCAAGGCGCGAACGGTCGGCAATTGCGTGCCTGGCGGCAGCCCCCCTTCGCGGATGCGCCCCGCGATCTCGTCCATGATGGTTTTGTATCGGGCTGGGATCATGCCTTGGCCTGCGCGCCTTCATCGGATTGTTCTTTGTATCTAGAACAATTTTTTGTTTGTATCAGACACAGAGATTACGCTACCAGCCTCGACAACGTAAAGGGCTCCGCGGAGCTTTCTGGAAACCTGGGCATGATCGAATTCGCTACCTTGTCGGTGTTCGCCGCGGCCGTGATGGTGCTGCTGCTGTCACCCGGGCCAAACATGGCCTTCGTCATGGCGCACGGCGTCACCTACGGCCTCGGCGGCGGCGCGGCGGCCGCGCTCGGCATTGCCGCGGCGGACCTCGTGCTGACCGTCCTGACGGCAACCGGCATCACCGCCGTGATTGCCGCGTGGCCCCCGGCTTTCGACCTGATCCGGTATGCGGGGGCTCTGTACCTGCTGTGGATGGCCTGGAAAGCGCTGCGCCGCCCGCTGCTGCCGCTGGGCGCGGTGACCCGGCAGACCTCGTTGAAATCGGTGTTTTTCCGCTCTGCGCTGAACAGCTTGCTGAATCCGAAAGCGTTGCTGTTCTTCATGGTCTTCCTGCCGCAGTTCGTGGACCCCGGCAAGGGCAACGTGGCCCGGCAGCTGATTGTCCTGGGCTGCTTGCTGACGGCGATCAGCACGGTGTTCCACGGCCTGCTGGGCGCGGCTGGCGGGTCGGCACGGCGGTTCCTGAGCCGCAACCCGCGTGCCGCCGTGTTCCAGAAATACGGGCTTGCCGTGGTGCTGGCGCTGCTGGCGCTGAGGCTGCTTGCCATGCCGAGGGTGTCCTAGCCGGCGAAGATGGCGGGCACTTCCATCCAGATCCTGAAAAGACAATACAAGAAGGACAACACGAGATGTACATCGCAGCCTTTATCTACAAGCCCGGCAAGATCGACGAAGAGTTCCAGCGGCTAAGCGCGGTCATTGACGACGTGGCGGCCAGCATCGCGGGCTTCCTGGGGGCCGAATCCTGGCGTTCGCCCGACGGAAAGCTGGCCAACGCCAGCTACTACTGGCGGGATCAGGAAGCCCTGCGGGCCTTCGCTGCCCATCCACGGCACCTTGACGCCAAGCGCCAGTACCGCAAGTGGTATGACGGCTATCACGTCGTGGTGTCAAAGGTGGAGCGCGTCTATGGCGACGGCAGCCTTGCTCACTTCACGCGGCTTGGCGAAGAAGAGAAAAAAGGCCGGTCGATCTGACCGGCCAAGCGATCCTCGCGCAAAGCAAGGTCGATATGATTGTTGGCGGCATCCTCCGTGCGCAGGATGCCGCCCAGGTGCTGCTCAGTTGCCGCTCAGATGCGGCTCAGGTGTGATTTAGAAGCGGTGACGCACGCCGACGGTAGCGCCGGTCTGGTTCGCGCCCGGCAGTGCCGTGCCGGCACCGTTCAGGCCCAGGGTGGAGCCCGACTTGTTCTTCACGTAGCCAATGTTCACATAGGCATCGGTACGCTTGGACAGCGAGTAGTCGCCCGACAGCACGTACATCCACGAATCCGCGCCGCTGTTCTTCAGGTCGGTGTAGTACGCCGCGCCGGTCAGCTGGAACGCAGGCGTGAACTTGTACTGCGCACCTGCCCAGTACACATTGCTGCGGGTGACGGTGGCCGTGGCGCTTGCCGTGCCGTCGTCACGCAGCCAGCGGTAGCCGGCAAACACCTTGGCATCGCCAAAGGCATAGGACGTGCCGATGGCCGCGCGCTTGGCGGTGCGATCCTGCAGCGCCACCGACGAACCCTGGAACTGGTCGTACGCGGCGCCAACGGAGAAGCCACCCGCCGCGTAGGCCAGGCCCGCGCCGTAGTTGCGCCCCACCTTGCTTGCGCCCGGGACTTCGCTGCCGTTGGTCACCGTGGCATCGCGCCCGGTGCTGTAGAAGCCGGTAGCCGTCAGGCCGCCGAACTTGCCCGTGTACTTGAAGGCGTTGTCGGCACGGCCGTTGAACAGCGAGTCGACACTATTGAGCGAATAGCGCGGGCCGACGGCCATCGGGTCATAGGCGCCGAACAGGTCGTACAGCGCGTTTTGCTGGCGACCCAGCGTCACGGCGCCGAAATTGCCCTGCAGGCCCACGTACGACTGGCGGCCGAACAGGCGGTTGCCCTGGCCCGAGGCGCCGGTATCGATATCAAAGCCGCTTTCCAGCACGAAGATACCCTTCAGGCCACCGCCCAGGTCTTCGCTGCCGCGCAGGCCCCAGCGCGAGCCCGACAGGTTGCCGGAGTTCATGCGGGTAACGGTGCCACCCGCGGAGCCAGTGGCCGGCATGTGGTTGATGACTTCGATGCCAACGTCGGCAATGCCGTACAGCGTGACGCTGGACGAGGAGGTTTGGGCGAACGCTGCGCCGGAGGCTGCGGCAGCCGCCGCGGCAGTCATTGCAAGGAGAGCTTTCTTCACTGATTTTCTCTGTCTTATGGATGGATGAGGCAGTCTTCTGCCAGCCACGGGCAACCATGCGATAGACGCCATGAACCGCACCCGTGGCGGCAGACCGCATTGTCGATGCCTTATGTGAAAGCTTGATGTCGCTTTGCATGGCTACATGTCTGCATGACTGCAATTGCAATCATCCAGGCACGCCCCCACGCTGCAGCGATCCGGCGGGATATAGCACAACGTGATGCAAATGGAATTGCGCGGGTCGCCGGCTGCGGGTGAGCAGTGCACCACTTGGCTGCTGCATGGCTTGAGATCCACCGCGGAAGTTCCCTGCTACAGGGATTTTCAGCGCTAGGGATTACGCGTAGCCACGAGGAATTCTCTTCAACATCTCTGCCCCGAAAGCCGATTGCAAGCCGTCGGAAAGCCGTTTGGAAGATGCCGTTCCTACAGTCTCGACACCCGCTCACGCCCGCGATGAAGTCGCGGTAAGGCAAGGGCGTAAAAACAGGAGACGGAGAGACCACCTCATGCATGAACACACCAACGCACGCTACCGTTCGGGTAGCCGGACCAGAGGGGATCTGCAATGAACACCCCCTCGCGTTTCAAGAAGGACTACTACGGCGGCGGACTGATGACGCTGATCGGGCTCGCCACGCTAGTGGCCGGCCTGCAATATCGCACCGGCACCCTGAGCCACATGGGACCTGGGTTCTTCCCGGCGGCGGTAGGCACGCTGCTGGCGATCGTCGGCGTGCTCATCGCCATCTCGGCGCGCAAGGAGCCACCGGCGCAAGCCCAGGCATCCGGACACGGACATGGCGCCGGCCTGCCGGATCTGCGCGGATGTGCCTGCATCATCCTGGGCGTGCTCGCCTTCTTGCTGCTGGGCAAATATGGCGGCCTGATCCCCGCCACCTTCGCCATCGTGTTCATCTCGGCGCTGGGCGACCGGAGCAATACCGTGAAGCAAGCCGCCATCCTGGCACTGGCGATGTGCGTCATCGCCACGGTCGTGTTCTGGTGGGCGCTGCAGTTGCAGCTGCCGCTGTTTGCCTGGGGAGTCTGAACATCATGACCGCGAACGCTCTGCATGATCTCTGGTTCGGCTTTGGCGTTGCCTTCCAGGGTTCCAACCTGATGTGGTCCTTCTTCGGCGTGCTGATGGGAAACCTGATTGGCGTGCTGCCCGGCATGGGCGCGCTGTCGGCCATTTCCATCCTGCTGCCGCTGACCTATGCCATGCACCCGGTACCCGCCATCCTGATGCTGGCGGGGATCTTCTATGGCTCGCAATATGGCGGCGCCATCGGCGCGATCCTGCTCAACCTGCCCTCGCACCCGCCGCATGCGGTCACCTGCCTGGACGGCTATCCGATGACGCGCGCCGGCAAGGGCGGCACGGCGCTGGGCATCACCATGATCTGCTCATTCTTCGCCGCGTCGGTGGGCATCATCGTGATGATCTTCGCCTCGCCGCTGCTCACCGAGATTTCCTTCAAGTTTGGCCCCACGGAGATCTTCTCGATCATGCTGCTGGGCTTGCTGGCAGGCTCCACCATGTCGCGCGGCTCACCGCTGAAAGGCGTGGCAATGACCCTGTTCGGCCTGATCTGCGGCTGTGTCGGCACCGACGTGAACAGCGGCACCTTCCGCCTGGCGATGAACATCCCCGAGCTTAGCGACGGGCTGGAACTGGTCGCCATCGCCATGGGCCTGTTCGGCGTGGCGGACTTCCTGCTCAATGTCAACCGGATGAGCGTGATCGCCAGCAAGGCCAAGCTGCGCATCCGCGACATGCGGCCCAGCCTGGCCGAGCTCAAGACCGCCTTCTGGCCCATGGTGCGAGGCACCGCGGTAGGCACTGTGTTCGGCGCCATGCCCGGGACCGGCCCCACCATCACGACCTTCGTCGCCTATGCCCTGGAGCGCAAGATCTCCAAGACGCCGGAGAAGTTCGGCACGGGCATGATCGCGGGTGTCGCCGGGCCGGAAGCCTCCGCGCACTCCAAGACGCAGGTCGATTTCATCCCCACCATGAGCCTCGGCATTCCGGGCGACGCCGTGATGGCGCTGATCCTTGGCGCACTGATGATCCAGGGCATCGCCCCGGGGCCGCAGCTGATCAGCGATCACCCCGACATCTTCTGGGGCCTGATCGCCAGCTTCTGGATTGGCAACCTGCTGCTGATCGTGCTGAACGTCCCGCTGATCGGCGTGTGGGTCAAGCTGCTGCAGGTGCCCTACCGCTACCTGTTCCCCTCGGCCATGTTCTTCATCGTGGTCGGCGTGTTCAGCACGCAGAACAGCCTGTTCGAGATCTGGGAAGTACTGGCGTTCGGTGTCATCGGGGCAGTGCTCATGTGGCTCGGGTTCTCGGTGGCGCCCATCCTGCTGGGCTTCGTGCTCGGGCCGATGGTGGAAGAGAACTTCCGCCGCTCGCTGCTGCTGTCGCGCGGCGACATGATGGTGTTCGTGCATCGCCCGATCAGCTGCGTCTTCGTCGTGCTCTCAGCCCTGCTGCTGACCGGGGTCACCTACTCCGCGTGGCGAGCCAGCCGCGGCGCGGGCAAAGTGGCCGTGCTTGCCGGCGGCGAGCTTGCCGTCAACGAGTAGCCACGACGCAAGCCTGCACCGACGCGGCTAGCCCGGGAAAGGATAGTCCGCGTCGAACGCCGCGAAACGCGCCTGCAGGAACTCGATCAGGCGGCGCTGCCGGTAAGACGGAAACCGGCTCTGCAGGAACACCAGTTGCAGCGGCACGCTGTCCTGGTACCACTCGGGAAACAGCAGCACCAGGCGGGCGGCGCTGACGTCGGCCGCGACATCGAACCAGCTTTTGAAAGCGATGCCATGGCCCGCCAGTGCCCAGTCGCGCACCACCGCGCCGTCATCGCTGGTGCGCCGTCCGTTCGCCTCCACTTCCAGCCGGGACTGGCGCGAGCGAAACGGCCAGCGCATGCGCGCCTGCCCGCCCGGCGCCAGGCATAGCATCTGGTGCTGCGCCAGCGCCTCGGGCGACGCGGGCGTGCCGCAACGCGCCAGGTACGCCGGCGCGGCCACCGCCACGCGGCGCGTCAGCGCAAGCTGCCGGCGCACCAGCCCCGAATCCTCCAGCCAGCCCACCCGCACCGCCAGGTCGACATTGCTGCGATACAGGTCGGCAAGCGTATCGCCAATGGACAGCTCAAGCGAAAGCTGCGGATGCGCCACCAGGAAATCGTCCAGCCAGCCACGCAGCAAGGCGCGTCCCAGGTCGGCGGGCGCCGACAGCCGCAGCGGCCCGGCCAGTTCCTCCCGCTGCTCCGCCAGCGCGCCCTCGCCCTCTTCCAGCGCCGCCAATGCCTTGCGCGCTGCCTCCAGGAACACCCGCCCCTCCTCGGTCAGGCGCATGCGGCGGGTGGTGCGGGCGAACAGGCGCGCGCTCAGGCGTTGCTCCAGGCGGATCAGGGCGGCGCTGGCAGTGGCGGCGGTCCGGCCCAGTTCGCGCGCGGCCGCGGAGAGGTTTTCAAGCTCGGCAGTGCGAACAAAGAGTTTCAGGTCGTCTAGGGAGTACATTCAAAGCAGGTTTGATTAAATCGGCATGTAATGGCAGATTATCAAACCCTAGTGTGCATGCCACAAGGACGACTCCAGCCACGTCGCGCGAAAAGAAAGAAAAAAGGGACAATGCGCCACAAAATCGACTACTCCTTGATGCCCCGCACGCGAGGATATACATTTCACAACGTATATCATCCTCGAGTGCCATGGGAGAAACAGATCATGCAAGTCAGCAAATGGGGAAATAGCCTGGCCATCCGTCTGCCCGCCTCCGTGGTGGATGCGCTGGAGCTGCATGAAGGCGACGACATTGAAGTCGTGATCGCCGACGAACGGGTTTTCCAGGTCAGGAAGAAGCCCGGCAGCGCCGACTATCTGGCGAAACTGCGACAGTTCCGCGGGCGCCTGCCGGCAGATTTCAAATTTGACCGGGACGATATCAATGACCGCGCGTAGAGCGTTTATCGATAGCAACGTACTGTTGTACCTGTTGTCCGCCGACACGGCAAAAGCGGATCGCGCCGAAGCCATCGTCCAGGCCGGGGCCAGGATCAGCGTGCAGGTCTTGAACGAAATCACCAACGTGGCTCGCCGCAAGCTGGCTATGCCGTGGCCAGACGTGAACGAGGTTGTGAGACTGATTCAGTCCCTGTGTCCCGTGGAGCCACTCACCGTGGAAACACATGACAAAGGCAGGCAGATTGCCGAACGTTACGGGTTCAGCCTCTGCGATGCGATGATCATAGCGGCGGCGCTGCGGTCCGACTGCGAGATCTTGTATTCCGAGGATATGCAGGACGGGATACTGATCGAAGAGGGCTTGCGTATTCGTAATCCGTTTGCGGCAGGGCTGCCCCTTGGGGCGGCATGAGGGGCCGCGCAATAGGTCAATCCAGCGCGCCCCAGCGCCACGCGATCAGCGCTGCGACTACCGGGTCTGGCGGCAGGAACTCCTGCTCAATGCGCCCGCGCTCCTGCCGGCGCAAATACTGATAGAAGTCCCTTTCAACGACTGTGAGGCCCTCCGGCGGCTCGACACCGGCCGGCACAGGCTCCGCCACAGCCAACCCCACAGCGTATTGATCGAAGCAGGCTCGATTCATCTGCACGACAGTCACATCAGCCAGGGCCTGCCGTGCCCTGGCCAGCATCGTCAGCCCCCAGGTGTCCATGTCGCCCCAATAGGCAACATGCTTGCGCGCCAGCCATTCGGCTCGCATCCAGCCTAGGTTCAAACCCGCACCGAGGATGGCGACGGTATCGGCCAACGCCGGCAATTGATGCAGGCAGCGCTCGTTTTCCACGACCAGGATATGCCTGACGGACTCCGGCAACAGAGCAAGCTCGCTGACGCGCACGCGCTGCTGCGAAAACGGCAGCAGTCCAGGCGCCAGCGGCACCAACAGGAGCCAATGATCGCTATCATCGGCTGCACCCAGGAAGGACTCCAGCCCGAGCTCGCTCGCCAGTCCGTCAAAGCGCACATCGAGCATCTGGATCAACAAGGTGCGATTGCGTTCGATGAACTTGCTATCAATATTGCAGACAGTCAATGCCCGCAGCGGCCGTCCCCCCGCACAGCCAGGCGTCAAGGCCAGGGCGACCTCGCTCGCCTTGGCGACTTCGCCTGCCGGGCGGTCTACCACAAGGCGCCGTTGGCGCAGAATCAAGGGATGGAAGCGCGGATCGACTGCCTGTACCAGCTGGCCCAGCGCCCGATACTCAGCCTGGATCGCTGCATCCCCAGTGGCTAAGACCCATTCCGACGGCGTGCGCAATTCCCAACTCAGTGGTACTTCAACCGGCGCATTGCCGGCTCGGTAGGCCACATCCTGCCAGACAACCGTTCCGACTTGCATCTCACGCCAGCGCTGCACATGCCGCCTGACCAGGCCGGTCTCGTCGGCAAAAGCCCTCGCGCTCGGCCTGCCTATCGACAGACTCAGCGGCCAGCTATCGGCCTGGAGCAATCGAGCCACGCGCACATCCGCGGATTGCCAATGCCTGGCGAGCTTCGCCGCCAACTCATCCGGTGACTTCATCTTGGCTGTTTTGTCTAGAGCGAGCGAGCACATCCAGCTCTTCCCAACTCAGCGATGTCATGGTGGCCTGCTGCCCTCTGCGGTGAATCAGGATCGCGGAGCGGGTATGTGCGCGCAGCAGACGCATTTCCTTGTTCGGTGTGACGAAGAGCGGATGCAGGCCAAACTCCCGCAGCGCCGAAATAATCCGCCCGGCCACGGCCTGCGAGCTTTTCGAGAATGCCTCATCCAGCACGATGGTGCCGAATAGCGGCTTGCTCCCGCCATCCGGGCACAGGGCATAGCTCAGCGAGGCTGTCAGGATATAGCTGGCGATGATTTCCTTCTCGCCACCGCTTCCGCCCTGCGAGCCGGTGCGGGTTTCCATGACCGCGCCCGTGCCGCGCTCGATCACCGACACGGCGAACTGCAGGCGATAGCGCGGATCCAGCAGCGCCCGCGCGCCAACCGTGGTCCGGCGCTCGCTGGCTTCTCGCAACAGCGTCACCACCTGCGCCAGGGCCCGGAAGTGGCTTTCGCCCTGATCATCCTGCAATGCCGCCGAGCGCAGCGCGCGTTGCGCCTGCTGCAGCGTTTTCAAGCTCTCATGAACCACACGGCGCGGATCCAGCCGCAGATACCGCCCGGGCTGGAAATCCACCCGGCGCATGGTGTTGTTAAGATCTTCGATGCGTTCCTCGATGATCGCCACCTCGTTCTCGATACTGCCGAGCAACTGGGTTACGCCCTGGTCGGAGGACTGGTTGAGATAGTTCAGGAAGCGCTGCAGCTTCTCTGGCAGGGCCTCTTCGTTCAGTATCTTCAGGCGCGCCAGGTATTGCGGCACGTCCTCCAGTTCGGTGCCGACATCGGACAGGGCGCCGGTATCCTCACGCTTCGCGTGTCCCATGGCGCGAATCAGATCCTTCTCGCAACGAACAAGCGATTCGGAAATCCGTCGAAGTTGCTCACGCAACCGCCCTTCCGCCCCGGTCTCGTGATCCTCCAGCGCATCGACCTGTTGCACGCCGGACAGGTCGAAATGCTGCTGTGCCAGCGCTAGCTGCGCAGCGCTCAACCCCTCGCCGCTGCGTCGGTAGGCGCGTTCCCGCTGTGCTATCGCAACCTCGAGGTCTTTCTGCAAGGCGACTTGGACCATGCGAGCCTTTTGCCACCCCTCAGACCTTTGCCTCAGCAGCGTCTTGGCCTCTTGCCATCGCTGCTGCGCCCTAGCAGTATCCGACTCCGGATCGGTCAGATCAATCAGGCGCCGCCGCAAATCAGCGAGCTCGCCTTGCGCCGCGGGTAGGTCGATGTCCTGGAACTGCAGACCCAGCAAGCGCTCAAGCAGGCCCAGGCGTACGCGGCTTTGACCCACTGCCGCCTTGCCCAACTCGAACAGTTCCTCATGCCGCTTAAGCGCCGCCGTGGCCTGACGCAACTGTTCTTCCAGCTCCGCCAGGCTGTCTTTGTTATCGAATCCGGTCATCCACCCCTGATGCAGAGGCGTCTTATCCTGTTTCTCGAAAAAGCCAGTCTTACCTGACATCAAGCCCTGCGCCGTCAAGCCGTGCGGGGTACTTTTCAGCATCTCGGGTGAGGCAACACAATGACGGTCGATCTCAGTCAGGAATTGCCTGAGCGCTTCCCCGTAAGCGTGGTCCTTGAAATTCAGCTTCCGGGTGAAACCGTCCTCAAAAGAGCCAGGGGCCGGCGCCGGCTCCTTCACCTCCAGCAAGCGAACGTGCAGCCGGTTATCGCGGCCATTTACCCACGACAACGCCGCTTTCATCGCTTGTGGCAGCACCATCAGACGAAGTCGATGCCCCCCAATGGCCCGCTCAATGGCACCTCTCCATTGGGCTTGATTCGCGCGCACTTCCACCATCTCCGCGACAAACGGCAAGGCATCCTCAGGCTGACCGAGATGTGCGGCGAGTTCGCTCCTGAATTGCTGATATGGCCCCGGAATGTTGGAGCCGGGTCGTGCCTGGACCTGCCGCAAGGACTCCCTCACTTCCGAGGCAACCACCTTGCTGGCCTCGACCTTGACCCCGAGCGCGAAAGCCTCGCCTTCCTGCCCTGCAAGCGACTTTTCATATTGGACTTTCTGCTGGCCAGCCTGCCGCTGCCCCTCTCCAAAAGCCTCGGCTGTCAGGGTGACATCGAGCGCCAAAGACTTCATCAGTTGCTGATAGTCCCGCGCATAGCGTTGAAGCGTCTCGCAGTGCTTGCGTTGCCTTTCTATTTGCTCCTCCAGCAATTCGACGTTGCTGCCCCCGGTCTGCAGGTAGCGGTCACGCAGAGCTTGCTCCTGCGCCTCTTGCTCACCAATCTCCGTGGACAGCGCATCGACACGCTGCGTGCAAAATCCGATCTGCCTCGTTAAATCGTCGGCGCGCCCATGCCAAAGCTGGTGGGCGCGCAGCGCATAGCAGACCGGCAGCATGGCAACCAGGGCGAGCTGGACATCTTGTTGTTGACGGTACTCGCCACGCGACTGCCACCCCTTCTCGACCGGCAGCAGGGACTCCCGCTGCCTGCGCGCAATCTCCAGTTCCTGATGGATCGCCGCCAGGTCGTCGAACTCGGACGCTACTTCGGCCGCGCGCTGGAACGCTGAGCGGTCATCGAGCACCAACTCGCGAAACAATTCGTCGATACTATTCAACTGCTTGAGGCCGGCGGCACGATTCAGCAAGGTGAAAGCGTTCTCGCCCACCTCGAAGAAGCGGCGTAGTTGCGCGACGTAAGCCTTCTTGTTCTCGAATACCTGCAGATCGGCAAGCTCGCGCCCAAGCTGCTTCAATGCGCGCTTGCCGCCGGCGTGATGCGCTTCGAGCCACTCGTCCAGCCCTTGCTGCTCCTGCCGGGAAATCAACCAGATCCTGTCAAGGTCAGCGGCCGCCGAACTACTCCCCTCCAACGTAAAGATGCCGGCAATGGTCAAGCGCACGTTGCCATTGCCGAAGCTTGCGGCGATCGCCGACACGGTCTTGCCCGGCCGGGCAATATGGTCGGTATCGCCACCTCGTCCCGCCCCGGACACGCCGCGTACATAGGACACCAGATCGCGATCGCTTTCATGCCCGCCGGTCGAGGCCAGGTTGTAACGCGGCTGGGCCGCGATCAATGTCATCAGGGCATCGACCAGCGTTGTCTTGCCGCTGCCGGTTTGCCCGATGATGGCGGTACCCTCGATATCGATCTCGGCATGGTGCCGTCCCCCAAACGGGCCCCAGTTGTAGACGTCGATATGCGTCAGCACATAGGCCGCGCAGGGCAGCAATTCCTCGATTGATGGATGCCCTGTCTGGGGAGGCTTCATATAGCGTCCTCCGGATCGCTCGACGCACCGCCTTCGTCGCCACCCGCAGGCTGCGCTGCGAGCCTAAGGGCCTGCAACAGGCTTTGCAGGTTCTCGGGATTGGCAAGATGGACGACGATGGGCCGGATGGAGACCTGATCGTGTGGATCGACCTCGGAAACGAGGCCATGCGGCTTTAGCTTCTCCAGCAAGGTGCGCAAACGCTGCTGTTCGCGCGCGTCGCTGCCCAGGTTGCCCAGGTAGAGCTGCACCTGTGGCAGCAGGTCTTCCAGCGCCACTTGGGCATCTCCGGCCCCAATCCCGCCCTCCTGCTCATGCGCCACATAGTGCTGGCGCAACAAGGCCACCAGCAGTGATTGCTCGAGCGTCAGGCGCTGGCGGCGCACCAGAGGATGCGACCACTCGTCCTCCGCCTGCGCGAACAAAGGTTGTGACACCACCAGGAAGGCCAGCCCTCGCACGTCGTCGATCTTCAATGCCAGATCCAGCGGCTCCAGGAGGCGATCGATATCGGCCGCATGGGTGATAGCGATACGATAGAGATTGGGCTTTCTCGCGGCCTCCAGCAGGCCGAGCTTGAGCAACTCCTGGCAGGCATCCTTGACCTGGCGCGGGGTGATGGCAAGCCCACCCTCTGCCCCGGCTTGCACGGAGGATGGGAGCGGAACCTCTTCTTCGCTGTCTCGCGAAGACGAATCCACGGTTGCGGCGGACTCATCCGCCGCGGTCAGGTCATCAAAAATGCTCGCCATGCTATATCTCCATGTCCAAGCCGCGCAGATGTCCGGCGCCCAATTCCACCTGTGGCACCTGGAAACGCAGGGCAATTCCGTCACGGCCAAGCACATCTACGCTCTCACGCTGCGGATGCACCGGGGCGTCAGCCTCCCTCGCCATGCCCAACCACAACGCGATCGACTCCAGATCATGGGTCGGCGGCAAATGCCGCGCCAGCTCGGCAATGCCCATAGCCTCCCCGCTCTCTTCCAGCACGGCCAGCGTCCGCTCGATCAATGCCTGGCGATCAAGGCTATCGAACGCATCCCAGAAATCCTCATCGATCAGCGTGGGATCCATGCCGCGGGCGCCAAGTTCGAGGCCCTGCTGCTCATCGTCCTCGCTGGCCTTGAAGCGAAGCCGCTCCACTAGTGGCAGCCCCGACACCGCGATGGCGACTGGCGGCAAAGGGCCGGCCTGGCGGCGTACCGCAGCGCTGCCCCAGTCCACCGCCAGGGCCTGCTGCAGAATGTCATTGACCAGTTCTCCTACCCGATGATGCTCGGCAGCCAGGCCCGTCTTGAGGAACCCCTTGACATCACGCTCACTGCGGGCGCGTGCGCGAATCACCGCTGCCGACTCGTCCACCAAGCGAATAATCAACCAGCGCAACTCACCTTGCTGCTGCGAATTCAAGGCCAAACGGGTGGCTGGATGCCTGATGATCGAACGCAAGCGATGCTTCATCGCATCCAGTTCCGCCGAGCGCCCCAACTGCTGCTGAAAACCATGAAACACCTTGCCTTCCGGCGTCTCCAGCAGGCCATCATGGCTATTCAGCAGCTTGTCGACAACCTCGCCCCGGTGGTTGCGCTCGCTGACAATCGATTGCCGCAGCCGCCGGTCCGCCTCGCGATAGGAGTCCTCCACCCGCCGGAAGTCCCCCCGCAAGCTGGTGGCCAGGTTGAATATTTCGCGAATGCCCTCGGCTGCCTCGGCATCGCTCAGCACCTTGACCTCACCTGCGTTGACCGCGGCCAGTTCGCTCTCAAGTTCGGCGATCTTGCGCTGCAAGTATCTGGCGCGGCTGCGCGGGTCCGGATTGAGGCTTGACTCCAGATTCTCGATCTCCCGTTGCACGATGGACAAGCGCGATGCGGTTGATGTCATCAGCCGGCCTTCGAGTCCGGCTACGAACCTCAGCGCTTCCTCCAGCGCATCCGTAGCATACAAACGCCCCTCCCGCTCGATCACCAGCGCGCGCCGGATCCAGGCGCGCAACTCCTTGCGCGCTGCTGCCGCGCTGTCGTCGGCTTCGACGCCGAATTCATCGCTATTGGCATGCTGCTCCAGCAGCGCCGCCAAGGCCTGCTGCGCCTCCTCGAAGACGATCCCGTCGTGACTTCTCTCAAACAGGGTCTGCAGACAGCTTAGAACCAGCGGTGAACTGCGCGCCGCAAGCAATTGCCAAGCCGGATGCTGGCGCCGGGCCTGGACATACTGCTGCGTGCGTTGCTTCCAATCGAGATCCATCGCGCTATCTGTGTGAAGTGCTTTCGTCGAGTCCGATCAAGGAAAACCATGCCGTGATGGTCCGATCTTCCGGCGTGAGGGCAAACGCCGGATTCCCTCGAAGAGAGATGCTATCAGACGGGTGCAGGAGAGAAATGCCATCGCAGGATCCAGCTCATGGCCGATCATCGAGGCAGCGGAGCGCGACGCGGGCGCCGTGTGGTGGGGTGCCGCCCCCGGGCGGCACCACCGGTCATTACCTCAAAGACGCCCCGCCAGCTCCGCGGCCGCGTCCTCGTCGGTGCGCTCGAAGCGCAGCGGCGTCACCGAAATAGCGCCCCGGCCGACCACCACCGCCTCGCTGTCGTCGGTGTCCGGCTGCGGGCCGCGCGAGAACTGCAGCCAGTGATACGGGATGCCGCGCGGGTCGACATGGGCCCGCACGGCAAGATCCTTGACAAGGCCAACGCCCTGGCGGGTGACGGTGAGCGGGCCGGCGGACCCGGGCTCCACATCGGGGAAGTTGATGTTCAGGCAGGCCTGCTGGTTCCAGCCGGCGGCAAGCAGGCGGCGGATCACGCCGGGCGCCAGCGCGCGCGCCGTTTCCCAGCGCACCGCGTTGCGATCGGTGAAGGCCTGGCTCAGCGCAATGGCCGGGATGCCCAGCAGCACGCCGGTCATGGCGGCGCCCACGGTGCCGGAGAACACGGTTTCGAGGCCGAGGTTGGCGCCACGGTTGATGCCCGACAGGACCAGGCTCGGCGGGGTGTCGGCCATCAGATGCCGGGCGGCCATGACGACGCAGTCGCCCGGGGTGCCGCTCACGCCAAAGCGGCGCTCGCCCTGCTGGCTGATGCGCAGCGGCGCGTGCAGGCTCAGTGAGTGCGAGGTGCCGCTCTGGTCATGCTCGGGCGCGACCACCCAGACCTCGCGCGCCAGCGTTGCCGCCACGGCTTCGAGCACGGCCAGCCCGGGGGCGTCGATGCCGTCATCGTTGGTGAGGAGTACGCGTTCCAATAAGGGTTCGGACATGGTGATAGAGGACCGTAGGTTGACGAATGCTGCGCTGCCTTGCGCGGCACGCTGCGTGCGGCATGGCAGCCGGGGCTAACGCCAGACTATAAACCGAAGCCGTGACGGTTCGGCCACGCGTTGCCGGATTTGCCAAGACAGGACGGCATCGGGCGGCTAGCCTGCAGCCCATTGTCGATCATTGCCGCCCCCGCGCGCCGCCGGCGCGCTGAAACACCATGCCCTCATCCCGCTTCAGCGTCCCCGCCTCGGCCGCCTGGTTGTCCAGCCTGGCTTTTGTCCTGATCTGGTCGACCGGATTCATCGTTGGCCGGGCCATCGTGCCGGTGGCCCAGCCCAGCTTGTTCCTGCTGGCCCGCTTCTCCCTGGCGGCCGTGTTGTTCGCGGCCGTGGCCGTGGCCGGCGCAGCGCGCTGGCCGGCGCCGCGCGAAGTGCCGCGGCACTTGCTGGCGGGCGCGCTCCTGCACGGCAGCTACCTGGGTGGCGGTTACTGGGCCATTGCGCATGGCCTTGCGCCGTCGGCCATGGCCTTGCTCGGTGCATTGCAACCGCTGCTGACCGCGCTGCTGGCAATCCCGTTGCTGGGGGAGTTTCCGTCCCGGCAGGGCTGGGGCGGGCTTGCACTGGGCTCCCTGGGCGTAGTATTGGTGGTGGCACCCGCCACCCTGGCCAGCGCACCCAGCCCCGTTTCGCCGTGGGTGGTACTGGTGGCGGTCATCTCCATCCTCTCCATCACCATGGGCACGATTCTGCAGAAAACCTCGATTGCCGCGGCCGACCTGCGCGCCAGCATGGCCTGGCAGAACGTGGGCGGTGCCCTGGTGGCCGGCGCGCTGGCATGGCTGCTGGGCGAGTCGATCTGGCAGCCGGGCATGGCGCTTTGGTCCGCACTGGCCTGGGCCACGCTGGTGCTGTCGGGCCTGGGCACCTATCTGCTGGTGCGCATCGTCAGGCGCGGGCAGGCTGCCACCGCCGCGTCGCTGATGTTCCTGGCGCCGCCGCTGGCGGCGCTGCAGGCCTGGCTGCTGTTTGGCGACAAGCTCGGGGTCCTGCAGTTACTTGGCCTGCTCGTTGCCGGCATTGGGGTCTGGCTATGCCAGGCCGCCCAGGGCGCCGGGATCCCTCGCAAAACCCGCCATGCCGCCGCACGATGAAGATGCTGTGCTGCTAGCCCAGGCGGGCCGGCCGGCGCCGCTGGTGGAGACCCGCGTCTATCAGCCAGAGCGGGAGTGGCATCGCCATGACTACCATCAGGTCCTGTTCGGACTGGACGGTGCCTGCGAGCTGGAAATCGGCGGCCACCTGCACCGGCTCCATCCCTGCGGCGGGCTGATCGTGCCCGCCGGGGAGCGTCACGACTTCCTCGGGCTGGACGACAACCGGCAGTTGGTGCTGGACATTCCGCCGGGCTCGCTCGCGTTGCCGGCCGCGCTGATGGACCGGCCCAAGGCGTTTGCCATCACGGACGGCTGGAGCGAACGCGTGCGGCGCCTGGCTACGCTGCCTCAGGCAACCAGCTCCCGGCAACATCACTGGCAACTGGCCGCTACCCTTGCCGCCGACCTGGCGCAGGCGTTGGGCGTGGGCGGCCAAGCCCAGCCCACGCATTTTCCGCTAGCGCGAATCGACGCCTACCTGCGCCAGCACCTGGACGCGCCGCTGCGGGCCGAGCAGCTCGCGGCGCAGTTCGGCTGGAGCGTGCGGCGCTTCCATACCCTGTTCTGCGACGCCTTTGGCGATACGCCGCATCGCTACCAGACACGCCTGCGGCTGGACCAGGCCGCGCGCCTGCTGGCGGACCGGGCCCAGCCGCTGGCGGAAATCTCGCTGGCCCTAGGCTTTCCAGACCAGACCACCTTTACGCGCAGCTTCACCCAGCGCTTCGGCATGCCGCCAGGGGCATGGCGTGCGGGCCTCGGGGTGGCGAATATCGCCTTGCCGGCATCGCGCTAGCTGCTGGAATCGGGCAGTCATTATTCCTGCCAAATAGCGATATTTCGCAAACAAATGCTGATCGATTGTCTTTAACCTGCACGCCACTTCCGTTCAATGGTGCGGCACCTGACTGCCTGCTTGATTTCCTGACCTTGTATTTAAGGGCAAACAATTGCGCTGATCGCCAGATTTTCAGTAAGACGCGCCCATCCGGCAATCCCTGAAAACATGCGGCACCTGCCCCGTTGCGCATCATCTGCGCAGCGTGGCCACGGAAGCAGGAAGAGCACCGGGCCGCCCCCAAAAGGGGCGGCTTCCGGACAATTACCGATCGGAGACAAAAAGATGAAAGAAAACGCAGAAGCGTTGCACCGCGGCCTGGGTGAGCGCCAGATCCGGCTGATGGCACTGGGCTCGGCCATCGGCGTGGGCCTGTTCCTGGGCTCGGCCACCGCCATCAAGATGGCAGGCCCGGCCATCATGCTGGCCTACATCATTGGTGGCGCCATGATCTTCCTGATCATGCGGGCACTGGGCGAGATGGCCGTGCACAACCCGGTGGCAGGCTCCTTCTGCCGCTACGCGCAGGACTACATGGGGCCGCTCGCCGGCTACCTGACCGGCTGGAACTACTGGTTCCTGTGGCTGGTGACCTGCATCGCCGAAATCACCGCCGTAGCCATCTACATGGGCATCTGGTTCCCCGACGTGCCCCGCTGGATCTGGGCGCTTGCAGCGCTGGCGGCAATGGGCTCGATCAACCTGATGACGGTCAAGGCCTACGGCGAATTCGAGTTCTGGTTCGCCATGATCAAGGTCGTCACCATCGTGCTCATGCTGGTGGGCGGCACCGGCATGATCGTGGCCGGCTTCGGCAACGGCGGCGTGGCGGTCGGCATCTCCAACCTGTGGCAGCACGGCGGCTTCATGCCCAACGGCGCCTCCGGCGTGCTGATGTCGCTGCAGATGGTGATGTTCGCCTACCTCGGCGTGGAGATGATCGGCCTGACCGCCGGTGAGGCCAAGAACCCGCAGAAATCGATCCCCGGCGCCATCAACTCGGTGTTCTGGCGCATCCTGATCTTCTACGTGGGCGCACTGTTCGTGATCCTCGCCATCTATCCCTGGAGCGAGATCGGCACCCAGGGCAGCCCCTTCGTCATGACGTTTGAGCGCCTGGGCATCAAGACCGCCGCCGGCATCATCAACTTCGTGGTGCTGACCGCCGCGCTGTCGTCGTGCAACGGCGGCATCTTCAGCACCGGCCGCATGCTCTATAACCTGGCCCAGCAAGGCCAGGCACCGCGCGCCTTTGCCGTGGTCGATCGCAACGGCGTGCCCCGGCGCGCTTTGCTGGTTTCGATCGCGGCGCTGCTGTGCGGTGTGCTGTTGAACTACCTGGTGCCCGAGAAGGTGTTCGTGTGGGTGACATCGATCTCCACCTTCGGCGCGGTCTGGACCTGGGCCGTGATCCTGGTCACGCAGATGAACTTCCGCCGCGGCCTGTCCCCGGCCGAGCGCGGCAAGCTGGCCTTCCGCATGCCGTTCTGGCCTTATGGCTCGTGGATTGCGCTAGCCTTCCTGGGGCTGGTGGTGGCGCTGATGGCGTACTTCCCGGATACGCGCATCGCGCTGTATGTGGGCCCGGCCTGGCTGATCCTGCTGACGGTGCTGTACTACAAACTGGGCATGCAGTCCCGCTCGGCGGTCCAGTACCAGGGCTAAGTCCCCTCCAGCGTTGCCTTTCCATGCAGTACCTTGCGCGTGCCGTGATGCGGGTGCGGCACGCGCAAGCGCGCCGGCCACGCTAGAATTACCCCCGGACCATCAACCGCCAGGGGAGCAGGATGTCAGACGCGCTTGCCACACCCAGCAGGACCAGCGAGGCGAGCACCGAGGCCAAGGCCGCTGCCGTGGTCGCTGCCCTCGCCAAGGCCGAGATCGACCAGGCCGACCATGCCATGCGCAACTGGACCGACCCCGAGCCAGGGCCGGTCCGCATTGGCTCGCCGCAGCATTTGCGCATGTTCTGCAATATGCTGCTGCAAACCCACAACCCCTACAAACCCGCCGTCATCGATTGGCCCAGGCTTGACCCGGATGCCTTGCACCGGGTGACCTCGCTGCCGATATGGGATATCGCGGTACAGACCGAAGGCCGTGCCTCCGTGCGGGTACAGGCCTTCGCCGATACCGTGACCACCCCCCTGCTGCGCAGCGCGCTGGAAATGGATGGCGGCGAGGAGGCACGCCACAAGGTGGTGCTATCGAAACTGGTGGAAGCCTACGGCATCGCCCTGGCCCCCGAGCCTGAGTACCGCCCGCCAGATGACTTGGAGTGGGGCTGGCTGGTCACCGGCTACAGCGAGTGCATCGATAGTTTTTTTGCCTTTGGCCTGTTTGCCGCGGCCAAGCGCTCGGGCTTTTTCCCCGCGGAACTGGTGGAAACGTTCGAGCCGGTCATCCAGGAGGAAGGCCGCCACATCCTGTTCTTCGTCAACTGGGCGGCATGGTATCGCCGCAACCTGCCCTGGTGGCGGCGCCCGCTTTACACGCTCAAGGTGATGCGGGTGTGGGCCTTCCTGATCTGGGAGCGTGTTGGCATTGCGCGCGGCATCGATGCCGACGGCGTGGCCAAGGACGCCAATTTCCCCATGAACAGCACGTCCTCGCTAGCCGAAGCCCTGTCGCCGCGGGCGATGATCGAGCTTTGCCTGGCCGAGAACGATCGCCGCATGGCCGGCTACGATCCGCGCCTGCTGCGCCCTGAAACCGTACCCAAGCTTGCCCGGCTTGCCCGGCGCCTGTTGCACTGATGCGTGATGCGCTGATGCCGTCGCTGCCCTACCCATCCCGTCCTGGAGTTTTTTGAGATGTTTGTGTTGTCCCTGATCTCGCTCGCCATCTGGTGCGTGCTGCTTGCCGGCCGTGCCGGCTTCTGGCGAGTGCGCAAGCCCGGCCCCGCGCCCGCGCCCGCGCAATGGCCCGAGGTGGTCGCCATCATCCCGGCTCGCAACGAGGCGGACGTGATTGGCGGCGCCGTGGCTAGCGTGCTGGGCCAGGACTATCCCGCAGCGCTGCGGCTGGTGGTGGTGGATGACCATAGCACCGACGGCACCGCCGACCTCGCGCGCAGCGCCGCGGCAGCGCTGGGCAAGGCGGATGCGCTGACCGTGATCACGGCGCGCGACCTGCCGGCCGGCTGGAGCGGCAAGGTCTGGGCGCAGTCCGAGGGCCTCGCCGCCGCCGACAAGGCAGCGCCCGGAGCCGGCTGGGTATGGCTGACGGACGCCGACATCCATCACGGCAATGGCGTGCTGGCCCGGTTGGTGGCGCGTGCCGCGCATGAGCAGCGGGACCTGGTGTCGTTGATGGTGCGGCTGCGCTGCGCATCGTGGTGGGAGCGCCTGATCGTCCCGGCCTTTGTGTTCTTCTTTGCCAAGCTCTACCCGTTTGCACGGGTAAACAATCCGCGCAGCGGCGTGGCGGCGGCCGCTGGCGGCTGCATGCTGGCGCGCCGTACCGCGCTGGCCCGCATTGGCGGATTTGCCGCGATCCGGGGCGAACTGATCGATGACTGCAGCCTGGCTGCCTGCATCAAGCAAGGCGGCTCGATCCGCCTTGACCTGGCCGACGACAGCATTTCCGTGCGCCCCTACGATGACTGGCGCAGCCTGTGGGACATGATTGCCCGCAGCGCCTACACCCAATTGCATTACTCGCCGCTGCTGCTGGCCGGCGCCGTGGCCGGCATGGTCCTCACCTACCTGGCGCCTCCCTTGCTGGCGCTCGGCGGCGGCCTGCGGCTGTGGCCGGCATGGGCCGCCTGGCTGGCCATGGCGCTGGCCTACGTGCCCATGCTGCGTGAATACCGCCAGCCGCTCTGGCTGGCCCCCCTGCTGCCGGTGACGGCGTTGTTCTACCTCGGCGCCACGGTCGACTCCGCGCGCCGCTACTGGCTGCGCAAAGGCGGCCAGTGGAAGGGACGCGCGCAGGCGCCCCAACGGGGCTGACCGTCGGCGCTGACCGTCGGCGCTTACCCCAGGTAGCCAGCGCTACGGAACCAGTCGAGCGCTTCGCTCAGCCCTTGTTGATATGGCCGCGCCTGGTAGCCTAGCGCCAGGCGGGCCTTCTCCGAGCTGAAGAACATCCGGTACTTCGACATCGACAGGCCGTCCGCCGTCAGGAAAGGCTCCTTGCCGGTCATGCGCGCCACCGCCTCCGCCGCGTAGGCAAGCGGGTAAAGCGGCCAGCGCGGCAAGCGCATGGTGGGGGCACGCCGCCCCGTCATGGCGGCAATATCGGCCAGCATCTGTTGCAGGCCCACGTCCTGCCCGCCGAGGATATAGCGTTCGCCGGTCACGCCGCGCGCCAGCGCCAGCATATGGCCTTCGGCCACGTCGTCCACATGCACCAGGTTGAGGCCGGTATCGACGAAGGCGGGAATCTTGCCGGTGGCGGCCTCTACGATGATGCGCCCGGTGGGCGTGGGCCGCACGTCACGGGGGCCGATCGGCGTGGAGGGGTTGACGATCACGGCAGGAAGCCCGTCGCGGGCCACCATGCGCTCCACCACGCGTTCGGCCAGCACCTTGCTGCGCTTGTAGGCGCCAATCGCCTCATGGCCGGCCATGGCGGCCTCTTCCGTCACCGGCGCGGTGGCGCCCGCGACGCGCAAGGTGGCCACGCTGCTGGTGTAGACGATGCGCTCGACCCCGCAAGCTTGTGCCGCCCCCATCACCGTCTCGGTGCCAGCCACATTGGTGCGCACGATTTCCTCGGGATCCGGCGCCCACAGGCGGTAGTCCGCCGCCACGTGGAAGAGATAGCGCACCCCTCGGAGCGCGCTTTCCATGGCGCGCGCGTCGCGCATGTCGCCCTCGGCGATCTCCACGGGCAGGCCCTCCAGGTTGCGGCGCGGGCTGCCGGCGCGTACCATCACCCGCACGCGAAAACCGCGCGCCAGTGCCTGCCGCGCCACTGCCGAGCCGAGAAAGCCGGATGCGCCCGTTACCAGGACGTAGTCCCCTGAACTCATATCACCCACCGAAAAAACCTCAAAGTGTTGCTGGCCGTAGCCAGGTGCCAGGCAAAGGTTGCGGCACCGGTATATAGTAACCACCGTATGACGGGAAAGTGATTCCGGAATATCAACTTATGCTGAACCCGTTGACTGGGTCGGGGGGCCTATCTTTATGCAGGTGATTCTTGCTCAACCCCGCGGTTTTTGTGCTGGTGTGGTGCGCGCGATCGAGATTGTAGACCGTGCCCTCGTCAAACACGGAGCCCCGGTGTTTGTGCGACACGAAATCGTGCACAACAAGCACGTGGTCGAAGGGTTGAGACGCAAGGGCGCGCAATTTGTGGAAGAACTGGACGAAGTGCCGACCGGCGCCGTCACCATCTTCAGCGCGCATGGTGTCTCCAAGGATGTCGAGAGCGATGCGAAGGCCCGCCAGTTGCACTCGATCGACGCGACCTGCCCGCTGGTGATCAAAGTCCACACCCAGGGGCGCCAGTACGCCGCCAGTGGCCGCACCGTGATCCTGATCGGCCATGCCGGCCATCCGGAGGTCGAGGGCACGATGGGGCAAATTCCTGGCAAGGTGATCCTGGTGCAGAGTGAAGCGGAAGTCGCACTGCTCGACCTGCCCGCGGACACCCCGGTTGCCTACGTGACCCAGACTACGCTCAGCGTGGACGACACACGTAATATAATTGCCGCCCTGAGCCGGCGTTTTGCCAATCTGGTCGGGCCGGATACGCGTGACATCTGCTACGCAACGCAAAACCGTCAAAGCGCCGTGCGCGAGCTCTCCAAGCAGGTGGAAGTGATCCTTGTGATCGGCGCCACCAATAGTTCCAACTCCAACCGCCTGCGTGAAATCGGCACGGAGAGCGGTGTGCCCAGCTATTTGATTGCCGATGGCAGCGAACTGAACCCCGAGTGGGTGCGCGGCGTCGAAGTCGTTGGGATCACGGCCGGCGCCTCCGCCCCCGAGGAAATGGTCAATGACGTGATCGCCACGTTGCGCCAGCTCGGGCCGGTGGACCTGTCGGTCATGGATGGCCGCGAGGAACACGCCGAATTCCGCTTGCCGGCCGAGCTGGCCGATTCGTCGCCACGCAGGCAGGCAGCCGGCACGGCCACCGCCGAAGCCGCGCCGCAGCCAGACCCGCAAACCGCCGCTGGCTAACGCCCGGGCGCCCCTATAACAAGGAAGTACATTTTGGCCATTCCCTTTTTGCAGGTTGCCCGCGTGGGCGCCTATGTCGTCAAGCAGCACCTCTCGGGCAACAAGCGCTATCCGCTCGCGCTGATGCTCGAGCCGCTGTTCCGCTGCAACCTGGCCTGTAACGGCTGCGGCAAGATCGACTATCCGGATCCCATCCTGAACCAGCGCCTGTCCATCGAGCAGTGCCTGGGCGCGGTCGACGAATGCGGCGCACCGGTCGTGTCCATTGCCGGTGGCGAGCCGCTGCTGCACAAGGACATGCCCACCATCGTCAAGGGCATCATTGCGCGCCGCAAGTTTGTGTACCTGTGCACCAATGCGCTGCTGATGGAAAAGAAACTGGACCAGTACGAGCCGAGCCCGTACTTCGTCTGGTCGGTGCACCTGGACGGCGACCGCGAGATGCATGACCGCTCGGTGAGCCAGGAAGGCGTGTACGACCGTTGCGTCGAAGCCATCGCCGCGGCCAAGAAGCGCGGCTTCCGCGTCAACATCAACTGCACGCTGTTCAACGATGCCGAGCCGGAAAAAGTCGCCCGCTTCTTCGACTCCGTGAAGGCCATGGGCGTGGACGGCATCACCGTCTCGCCGGGCTACGCCTACGAACGCGCGCCCGACCAGCAGCACTTTCTGAACCGCGGCAAGACCCGCCAGCTGTTCCGCGACATCCTGTCGCGTGGCCGCGCCGGCAAGAACTGGGCGTTCAGCCAGTCCACGCTGTTCCTGGACTTCCTGGCCGGCAACCAGACCTACAAGTGCACGCCCTGGGGCAATCCGGCGCGCACCGTGTTCGGCTGGCAGCGTCCGTGCTACCTGCTCGGTGAAGGCTACGTCGACACCTTCAAGGAGTTGATGGAAGGCACCGACTGGGACGCCTATGGTGTGGGCAACTACGAGAAGTGCGCTGACTGCATGGTCCATAGCGGCTTCGAGGCCACCGCGGTGGCGGACACCATCGCCCACCCGCTCAAGGCGTTGGGCGTGAGCCTGCGCGGCGTACGTACGTCGGGCCCGATGGCACCGGATATCGACCTGACCAAGCAGCGCCCGGCCGAGTACGTGTTCTCGAAGCACGTCGAGATCAAGCTCGAAGAGATCGGCCGCTCGAAGCCTTCCAAGGCAGCCAACGACGCCGCGGCACGCAAGGCCGCCGCGCACTAAACCGAAGGCTGGCTGGCAAAAAGGCTCGCTCCCGGGTACCGCGCGTACCCGGGAGCGAGCCTTTTGTGTCTGACGCTGTCGCTGATGCGCTGGCCCAGGCCAGGCGCTCAGGCGTCGGCGGACTGGCGTGCGTTGTGGTTGGCCAGGTACTTGAGCAGGCCATCGATGCCGTTGCGCGCGACGATGTCGGCGAACTGGCGGCGGTACACCTCGATCAGCCAGGCGCCCATCATGTTGATGTCGTAGATCTTCCAGCCGTTGCCGCTGCGTTGCAGGCGGTAATCGATCTGCATTTCATCGCCGTTGTTCAGCACGCGCGTCTCCACCACGACATCCGTGGCGCCGCTGGCGGCCAGCGTCGGCTTGTAGCTGAACTTCACGTTCTGCTCGCGCAGTTGCGACAGCGACACCGCGTAGCTGCGCACCAGCAAGGTCTGGAACTGCTCGTAGAGCTGCTTTTGCTGCTCGGGCGTGGCATTGCGCCAGGCGCTGCCGACCGCCAGCCGGGTGGTGCGCTCAAAATCGGTGTACGGCAGGAACTGGCGCTGCACGACCGCGGTGATCTTGGCGAGATCGCCGTTGCGGGTGTCGGGGCTGGACTGGATGGTGCTGATCACGCCCTCGACCGCTGCGCGTACCAGTCGGTCCGGCGAGGACCTGTCGGCCGTTTGCGCTTGCGCGGGGCAAACCATGGCCACTGCGGCAAGCGGAACGAGGGGAACGAGGGCCTGCAAAGCAATACCGTGTTTCTTCATGCGAATTTGGACCTGAAAATGCCAGTCGGTTCGCCGCCGGCAACGCCCGGCGGACTTGCCAGGAAAATCAAACAGGAAACGCGCCGCGCTGCGCCGCTGCAAGGCTGCAGCCCGGTCCGCGCGCACGTGCCGGGGCAGTATAGCGTACCGGCGCGCGCGCTCCGCGCAGCGCCGCACCGCGCCGTCCCGTTATACTCGCGGCTGCCACTTTGCGCCCTGCTTTGCGCCTTTGACTACGCGCGTCGTTGCGCACCACACCGTTACTGCTTCCTATATCGCCCATGTTGACGTCGTTGGTCATCCGCATTGTCCAGTTTTCCACCCGCCGCGCGTGGCCCGTCATCGCGCTGGCGTTGCTGCTGACCATCGTCAGCGGCGTCTATGTGGCCGGCCATTTCGCCATCAATACCGATATCAGCCGCCTGCTCGAGTCGGACCAGCCCTGGGCGCGCCGCGATGCCGCCGTAAGCGCCGCGTTTCCCCAGCGCGACCAGATGATCCTGGCGGTGGTGCAGGCGCCGGCCCCCGAGCTGGCGGACGCCGCCGCCAATGAGCTGGCCGGCGCGCTCGCCAAGCAAGGCAAGCTCTTTCGCGCCGTCAGCCAGCCCGGTGGCGGCGAGTTCTTCGAGCGCAACGGCCTGCTCTTTGTCGATACCGCCAAGCTGCGCGACGTTACGTCGCAACTGACCCAGGCGCGGCCGCTGCTGAACGCGCTGGCGCACGACCCTACCCTGCGCGGCCTTTCCGATACGCTGTCGACCACGCTGTCGCTGCCGCTGCAACTGGGGCAGGTCAAGCTGGGCGACATGGCCAAGCTGCTCGGCAAGAGCGCGGATACGGTCGACCGGGTGCTGGCTGGCAAGCCGGGCGCCTTGTCCTGGACCGGGCTGGTGGATTCGAGCCAGGAGCCGGCCCCGGGCCGCCCCGCCACGGCGTTCGTCGCGCTCAGCCCCGTGCTTGACTACGCTGGCCTGCAGGCCGGCGCGGATGCCGCCGATGCCATCCGCGCCACGGCCACCAAGCTGGGCCTGGCGCAGCGCTACGGCGCCCAGGTACGCCTGACCGGCTCGCAGGCGCTGGCCGACGACGAGTTTGCCTCGGTCAAGGAAGGCGCGGCCTTCAATGGCGCGCTGACGGTGCTGGTGGTGATCCTGATCTTGTGGCTGGCGTTGCGCTCCAAGCGCTTGATCCTGGCCGTGCTAGCCAGCCTGGCGGTCGGGCTGGCCATCACCGCTGCCTTCGGGCTGGCCATGGTGGGCGCGCTTAACATGATCTCCGTGGCCTTTGCCGTGCTGTTTGTCGGCCTGGGCGTGGATTTCGGCATCCAGTTTGGCGTGCGCTACCGCGCCGAGCGCCATGTGCATACCGACATCCCGGACGCGCTGGCCAGCACGGCACGGGCAGTCGGCGTGCCGCTGGCACTGGCCGCAGCCTCCACCGCGGCGGCCTTCTTCTGCTTCCTGCCCACCAACTACCGTGGCGTGGCCGAGCTGGGCCAGATCGCCGGCGTGGGCATGCTGGTGGCTTTTCTCACCACCATCACGCTGTTGCCCGCCCTGATCACGGTGTTCCGCCCGAAGGACGAAGCGGGAAGGGTCGAAGTGCCTGGCTTCAAATGGCTGGCGCCCGCCGACGATTTCTTCGAGCGCAATCGCAAGGCCGTGCTGCTGGCAACCGGCGCCCTGATTCTGGCGGGCTCGCCGCTGCTGATGCACCTGCGTTTCGACTTCGATCCGCTGCACCTCAAGGATCCGCATTCCGAGTCGATGGCCACCTTGCTCTCGCTCAAGGATGCGCCCCAGGCCGGCACCGACAACGTCAGTGTGCTGGCGCCCTCGCTGGCCGCCGCGCAGACCGCCGCCGCCCGCCTGGCAGCGCTGCCGGAAGTCTCGCGCACCGTCACGCTGCAGACCTTCATCCCCGACGACCAGCCGGCGCGGCTCGCCTTGATCGCCGCCGCCTCGGCCAGCCTGATGCCGGTGCTCACGCAGGCAACCGCCACCCCTGCCAACGATGCCAGGCTAGTCAATTCGCTCAAGAACGCGGCACGCCAGCTCGCGCTGGCCGCGGACGAGCACCCCGGCCCGGGCGCCGCCGAGGCGGCGCGCCTGGCGGCCTCGCTGCGAAAGCTGGCCGCTGCGGACGCGGCCAGCCGCGAGCGCGCCGAGCAAGCCATCGCCCAGCCGCTGCGCCTGGCACTGGCGCGCCTGCAGCGCGCGCTAGCGCCACAGCCGATCGCCCGCGAAACCCTGCCACCGGCGCTGGTGCGCGACTGGGTTGCCCCGGATGGCCAGGCGCTCGTCAGCGTGAGCCCCAAGCTTCCCGTCGCGGCCAAGCCGGGAGACGCCTCCAGCACCAGCGACAGCGATGCGCGCGACGCCGCGCTCACGCGCTTTATCGACGCCGTCCAGCGCGTCGAGCCCACCGCGGTTGGTGGCCCGATCTCGATCCGCGGCTCCGCCGACACCATCATGACGGCCTTTGCCCAGGCCGGCGTGTGGGCCGTGCTGTCGATCACGCTGCTGCTGTGGATCACGCTGCGCCGCGTGGGCGATGTGCTGCGCACGCTGGTGCCGCTGCTAGTGTCCGCGCTGGTGACGCTGGAGCTGTGCGTGGTGTTCGGCATTCCGCTCAATTTCGCCAACGTGATCGCGCTGCCGCTGCTGTTCGGCATCGGCGTGGCCTTCAAGATCTACTATGTGATCGCGTGGCGCGAGGGCAAGACCCAACTGCTGCAATCCCCGCTGACGCACGCCGTGCTGTTCAGCGCCGCCACCACCGCCGCCGCCTTCGGCAGCCTGTGGCTGTCCCAACATCCGGGCACGGCCAGCATGGGCAAGTTACTGGCACTCGCGTTAGGATGCACGCTGGTCGGTGCCGTATTCTTTCAGCCGATCCTGATGGGGCGGCCGCGCGAGCGGTCGGCCCCCCCCACTGGTCCGGCCCATTGATGTCTCGTCTCCATAGAACAATGAATCACCCCGACTCTCGCCTCTCTCGCCTCCTGCCGGCGCTCTCGTTCTCGCTGCTGGTCACAGCCTGCGCCAGCGGCCCGCAAGCCAGCCCCGACGACCCCCTGGAGCCGCTCAACCGCGTTGTCTTCAAGGTCAACGACAAGGCCGACGAGTACGTGGCGACGCCGCTGGCCAAGGGCTACCGCGCCGTCACGCCGCAACCGGTGCGCACCGCGGTCACCAATTTCTATTCGAACCTCGCCGACGTCGGCAATACGGTCAACAACCTGCTGCAAGGCAAGGGCGTGGATGCGGCGGAGAGCTTCATGCGGGTGGCGGTGAACTCCGTGCTGGGCATTGGCGGCCTGATCGATATCGCCACGCCCGCCGGCATCAGCAAGCACTCCCAGGACTTCGGGCTGACGCTCGGCGTGTGGGGCGTGCCTGCCGGCCCGTACCTGGTCCTGCCGCTGTTCGGCCCCAGCTCGATCCGCGACGGCGTTGGGCTGTATGTGAACTTCCAGCTGTCCCCAACCACGTGGGTAAACGATGAAAACGTGAAGTGGGGCCTGTGGGGCCTGGGCTTCCTGGACGCACGGACCAATGCGCTTGGCGCGACCGATCTGCTGTCGCTGGCGGCGCTGGATAAGTACAGCTTTGTGCGCGATGCATACCGCCAGCGCAGGCAATACCTGATCCAGGGCGGTGGAGGGAAACTGCCGGATTATGAGGATACCGACGCACCGGCTGAAAGCGCGGCGCCTGCGCCTGGCGCACCCGGAGCGCCCGCAGCCACCCCCGCGCCTGCTGGCACGGTAGACAAAACGCCGGAAGGCGAAGCGAAGAAGCCCTGAGCCTGACTTGACCCTGCCTGGCGCTGCATGCAGCGCCAGGCAGGCTTCAGACAGGCCTCAGGCTGGCTCGGGCCTTAACCCAGGGCTTAAGCCAAACCCCTTCCCCACCCTGCCCTTGGCGGCCAGCAGCGCAAGCCTGGCCAGCCTCGCATCCCTGCCCAGCCGGATCAGGTCCGGCACCTGTCCTGGCCCCGCCAGCAGCGCCTTGAGCAATGCCCAGATGTCGGTGCTGCCATCGGGACCCATGCCGGCCACCGCGGCGGGCGGCACTTCCCGCTGCGCGGGATCGATCACCACCCGGCAGGCAGCGAACGGCAGCCCGAATTCCTCGGCGACACGCGCCGCGATATGCGATTCCATGTCGACCGCCAGCGCACCGGTGGCCGCATGCAATGCCGTCTTGGCCGCCACCGAGGCCACAGCCTGGTCAGCGCCGGCAAGCACGCCGGAAATGGCCTCGGGCAAGGCAAGCGAAAGCGAGCGCGACCAACTGGCGTCAACGGGCCGCAATCGATTCCCATCATGGATGGCAGAGGCGACGATCACCCGGCCTGGCAACAGCGCGGGATCCAGCCCGCCGGCCACGCCAAAGCTGATCACGCCGGCGCAGGGACGCGCCAGGCGTTGCCGCAGGCCTTGCGCCAAGGCTTCGGCGCGCAAGCCGTGCAGGGTTTCAACGCCGGGGCCGGCGGCGATGCCAGCCTCGAAGCGCATGCCAGTCACCACCAGCGTGGGACCGGCATGGCGTTGCGGCAAGCTTGGCGCGGTCACATCCCCCACGCCACCGCCCGCGTGCCGTCGCGGCGCAGGTTGCGGTAGCGTGCCAGCGCCCACAGCGGGAAGAAGCGCGCGTAGCCGTGGTAGCGCAGGTAGAACACGCGCGGGAAGCCCACCGCGGTGAAACGCGCCTCGCTCCACAGGCCGTCGGCCTGCTGCATGCGCATGAGGTAGTCCACACCACGCGCCACGGCCGGATGATCGACCTGGCCCGCGGCCATCAGGCCCAGCACCGCCCAGGCGGTTTGCGACGGCACGCTCGGCGCGGTCTCGTAGCCCTGGTAGTCGAGGCGGTAGCTGCTGCCGTCCTCGCCCCAGCCGCCGTCGGCGTTCTGGATCGAGATCAGCCAGTCGGCGGCGCGGCGCATTTCCGGCGCTTCGGGCGCCATGCCGGCGGCATTGAGCGCGCACAGCGCGCTCCACGTGCCGTAGACGTAGTTCGTGCCCCAGCGGCCATACCAGCTGCCGTCGGCCATCTGCTCGTCGAGCAGGTAACGCTGGGCGCGCCGGAAGGCTTCGCAGCTGGCCGCGGTCTCGCCCAGCTGCGCGAGCATCGACAGGCAGCGCGCCGACACGTCGGCGGTGGGCGGATCGAGCAAGGCGCCGTGATCCGCGAACGGGATGTTGTTCAGGTACTCATGCGTGTTCTCGGGCTCGAACGCGCCCCAGCCGCCGTTGCCGCTCTGCATGCCGGCCACCCACTCGCGCGCACGGCTGACAGCCTCTTCGTAGCGTGAAAGATGGCTGGCCGGTGCCACGGCCGGTGCGGCTGCACCGGTGCGCGCCGCGCGGTCCATGGCCATCGCCACCACGGCGGTGTCGTCCACGTCCGGGTAATGCGGGTTGGCGTACTGGAAAGCCCAGCCGCCGGGACGCACGTCGGGGCGCCGCACGATCCAGTCGCCGCGCACGTCCAGCACCTGCAGCGGGCGCAGCCATTGCAAGCCGCGCTCAACGGCCGCCTCGGCTCGCGGGCCGCCCACTTCCAGCAAGGCATGGCTGGCCAGCGAGGTGTCCCACACCGGCGACAGGCACGGCTGGCAATAGGCCTCGTCGCCGTGCACCACCAGCAGCTTCTCGATGGAGGCGCGGGCCACCGCCACATCGGGATCGGTGCGCGGCACGCCAAGCACGTCGAACATCATCACGGCATTCGCCATGGCCGGAAAGATCGCACCCAGGCCATCCTCGCCGTTCAGGCGCTCGCGCACGAATTTCTCGGCGCGAGCGATGGCGCGCGCGCGCAGGCTGCGGGGGAACAACGGCTCCGCCACGCGCAAACCGGCGTCCAGCACGCGGAACAAGCCGAACCACACGCGCTTCTGGTGCGGCGCGCGCGGGGCCAGCCTGGCCGCCTGGCACGGACGGATGAACAATTCGTCGATGCCCACGCCACGCGGGTTCCTGGCCTGGGGACGCAGGCTGTTGAGCACCAGCAGCGGCACGATCACCGTGCGGGCCCAGTACGCGACCTTGGACAGGTGGAACGGGAACCACAGCGGCAGCAGCATGATCTCCACCGGCATCATCGGCACCGCCTGCCACGGCATCACGCCGTACAGCGCGAGCAGCGTGCGGGTGAAGACATTGCTGGCCTCGGCACCGCCCATCCCATGGATGGCGGCGCGGGCACGGCGCATAGGCTCCGACTCGGTGTCGTCGCCAATCATCTTGAGCGCGAAATATGCCTTCACGCTGGCGCTGATGTCCGAGCGGCCCTGATGGAACAGCGGCCAGCCGCCATCGGCATTCTGGATGCGGCGCAGGTAGCGCGCGATACGGGCTTCCAGCACGGTATCCGGGGTCTCGCCCAGGTAGTGCACCAGCAGTACATATTCCGCCGGAATCGTGGCGTCGGCCTCCAGCTCGAACACCCAGTGGCCATCCGGCCGCTGGGTCGCCAGCAAAGCGTCAAGCGCGCGGTCAAGCGTGCCCTCCAGCTCATCTTGCGCGGGCTCATTCGAATTGGGGGATAGTGCAACTTGGCTCATCGGTTTCGATGTCCTCTTTTCAACAACGCAATTACGGCAATGCCGCACGCGGCCGTGAGCGGCCATGGGCGGCAGTCAATCGGCGGATTCACCTCACACGAGGCCATGCCGCAGCAAAATCCATAGCAATCGCGCGCGCGGCACGCGCACCCGCGCCCGCGGGTTGGCCCAGCCGCGAGCCAGCAGACGCTGCAGGATCACGTGGTAAACCTCGCCCATGATGCGCGGCGATCGGACCGTGCGGCGCGGCGCCGCGTTCATGATGGCGAATGCCTGGTCGTAGTACGCCTGCGCCTGCTGCGCAACTTCCAGGCACGCGCGGCCAACGGCGGGATGCCCCACGATGGCATGCGGCGTGCCGATCGGCACGCCCGCGCCCAGCAGCGCTTCGGCCGGCAGGTACACACGGCCCAGTTCCGCGTCTTCGTCGATATCGCGCAGGATATTGGTCAGTTGCAATGCACGGCCGAGATGATGCGCCAGCGCTACGCCAGCATCACGCTCCATGCCGAACACGCGCACGGCAAGGCGCCCCACCGCACTGGCCACGCGGTCGCAATAGAGATCCAGCGTAGCATTGTCCGGCGCGCGGATATCCGCGTGCACGTCCATGGCCATGCCATCGATCACGGCGAGGAAATCCTCTTGCTGCAAACCGAAGCGCTGAATCTGGGCAGCCAGCCCACGCAATGCCGCTGGCGGCGTGCCGGCATAGCAGGCGGCAAGATCGGCGCGCCAGGCGTCGAGTCCGGCAAGGCGCGTGGCGCGCGGGCCATCGCCATCGGCAATATCGTCCACCGCACGGCAAAAGCCATAGATCTCGAACATCGCCTCGCGTTGCGCGGCGGGCAGGATCTTGAGGGCGGTATGGAATGAGCTGCCGGACGATACGGCATGGCCCGCTTGCGGGACGGTTTGCACTGCGATTTCTGTTCCGGCCACGTAACTCCTCGTCACGCGTTGGACCGCCGTGCTGCTTTGCTGCCTGGGCCTGGCTTGTCGCCACAGCCCGGCACGCAGCGCCAGGCGGCATGTTTGGGGTAGTGGGCGATTATACCAACTCCGGCCATGGGCTCAGCCGCCAGCCGAAGAAGGGGGTTGGAGGGGGTGTGCCGTGCAGGCCACCGCCAGCGCCACCGGGCCTTGCGCTGGCCTGGTGCGTGCGGCATCGCGCACAGATCGGCTGGCGAGCGCCTATTTAACGCGCTGGCTGGCGCGGCGGCGCTCCATCACGAACCTGCCGCGCCTTGGATCGTAGCGCGCTACTTCGATGTAGTTAGCATCGTTTAGCGGGTTGTTATCGCATTCCATGGCACCCGCGCCACTTGCCGCAGCCTGCGCGGCCAGCGCACGCTCGGCCTCGGCGGCGGCACGCATGCGGCGCAGGTCGGCCAGCACGGACGGCGAGATGCGATCGAGCAGACGGCTGGACCTTAGCTTGTTCATGGCGGCCTTCCTCGAAGGGATGGCGCCAGTGTAGGCCCGTGGTACGGCCGTTTAATGTGCCCTGGACCACGCACCGGCGCAATTTTTTGCGCCGTGGCTGGCGCGCGAGCCACTCCGGTGCCGCCAGCCCGCAGGCAGGGAACGGGCTCAGAACCCCAGCGGATAGCCGTCCTTGCGGTGGTCCGAAGCCGCCGCGTAGCCATCCTCCAGGCGCATCGCGATCTGCGCGCCGCCGAATTCCAGGTTGCCCTGCGGCGCCACGTCCACCTTGTGGCCGCGCGCGCGCAAGCCTTCCACGGTGGCGGCCGGGCAATTCCACTCCACCGCGATGGTGGCGTTGTCGTCCAGCACGCGCCAGCGAGGCGCATCGCACGCGGCTTGCGGGTTCTGGCCGAAATCCGCGAGCCGGCTGGCCATTTGCAGGTGGCCTTGCGCCTGCATCGAGCCGCCCATCACGCCGAAGCTGGCCAGCGGCGCGCCCTTGCGCATCAGGAAGCCAGGGATGATGGTGTGGAACGGCCGCTTGCCAGGGCTTACCTGGTTGGGGTGGCCCGGCTTGAGATTGAAGCCCCAGCCACGGTTATGCAGCGCGATGCCGGTGCCGGGCACGACCACGCCGGAGCCAAAGCCTTTGAAGTTGGACTGGATGTACGACACCATCATGCCGCTCTTGTCCGCCGTGGTCAGGTACACGGTGCCGCCGCTGTGGGGCTTGCCCGGGCCGGCTGCCGCCGCGCGCTCCGGGTCGATGGCCTTGGCGCGGCTGGCCAGGTAGCCGCGATCGAGCAGGTGGGCGGCCTGCACCTCGGTCATTGCCGTAGGGTCGCCCACGTACGCGTGCAGATCGGCAAACGCCAGCTTCATGGCTTCCACCTGCACATGGATGGCAGCGGCGGAGTCCACGCCCATGGCCGCGACATCGAAATGCTCCAGGATGCCCAGCGCCATCAGCGCGCCGATGCCCTGCCCGTTCGGGCCGATCTCGAACAACTCCAGGTCGCGATAGGACATGCTGATCGGCTGGACCCAGTCCGCGCGATGGGCGGCGAGGTCGGCCTCGGTGATCAGGCCGCCGGTGGCGCGCGCATGCGCGGCGATACGGCCGGCCAGCTCACCGTGATAGAAATCGTCGCCCTTGGTCTCGGCGATGCGCGCCAGCGTCTGCGCCTGGCCCGTGCAGATGAAGCGCTCGCCCGGCAGCGGCGCGCGCCCGTTCGGCGCGAAGGCGTCGGCAAAGCCCGGCTTGTCGATCAGCACGGGCACCTGCGCCTGCCACTGGCGGTGCACGGTGTGCGAGACCAGGAACCCGTTGCGCGCGTATTCCAGCGCGGGCTCGAAGAGCTCGGCAAACGGCAGGCTGCCGAACTTTTCCCACGTGGCGCGCCAGCCGGAAACGGCGCCAGGCACGGTCACGGTGTCCCAGCCGTTGGCCGGCATGCTGCCGTAGCGCGAGAAATACTCGGGCGTCCACGCCGCCGGCGCCCGTCCACTAGCGTTCAGGCCATGCAGTTCCTTGCCATCCCAGATCAGCGCAAAGGCATCGCCGCCGATCCCGTTCATGCACGGCTCGACCACGGTCAGCGCGATCGCCGTGGCGAGCGCCGCGTCCACGGCGTTGCCGCCACGGGCCAGCATGCGCAGGCCTGCCGCGGCCGCCAGCGGCTGCGAGGTGGCCACCACGTTGTCGGCCAGCACGGGCACGCGTTGCGAGGGATAGGGGAAATTCCAGAAATTGGTCATGGTTTGCGAGGCTCCGAGGGTTGGGGAATCTGGCCAGCGGCTTGCACGGCAGCGCCGGCCAGATGCGTTTGTGTGTTGTTCTTGCGCGGTGGCTACTCGATCTTGACGTTGGCCGCGCGCGCCACCTTCTCCCACGCGCGCATCTCGTCGCCGATCATGCGGCCGAATGGCTCGGGTGCTGTGTACTTGATCTGCACGCCCTGTGCTTCCATGGCCGCGGCCAGCTCCGGCGAGGCCAGTACGTCCCTCATCGCAGCGGAGAGTTGCTTGAGCACCTGCGGCGGCGTGCCCTTGGGCGCAACCAGGCCAAACAGGTTGTCGGCACGGAAGTCCCGGATGCCGGCCTCGGTCACCGTCTGGGCATCGGGCAAGGAGCTCAGACGATGCTCGGACGCCACCGCCAGCAACCGCAGCTTGCCGGATTTCACGTGCGGCAGGGCCGAGGGAATGCTGTCGAACATCATGCTCGCCCGGCCTGCCATCAGGTCCGGCAGCGCGAAAGCGCTGCCCTTGTACGGCACGTGCACCACATCCACGCCGGTACGCAGCTTGAACAGCTCCGACTCCAGGTGCGACAACGTGCCGGAGCCCTGCGAGGCAAAGTTGTACTTGCCCGGAGATGCCTTGAGCAGGCTGACCAGCTCAGGCACCGAATGCACCGGCAACGAGGCCGGCACCACCAGGATATGCGGCACGGTGCCGATGCCGGCAATGGGCACGAAATCGCGGGCGAGGCTGGCGGGCTGGTTGCTATACGTGGCAGCCGCAATGGCGGCATTGCTGACAGCGGCCAGGTAAAGCGTATAGCCATCGGGCGCGGCCTTGGCCGCGAAGCTCATGCCAATGGCCCCGCCAGCGCCCGGGCGGTTGTCCACCACCACTGGCTGCTTGAGCACGGTGGACAAGCGCTGGCCCACCGCGCGCGCCAGCACATCGGTGGCGCCGGACGGCGGAAAGGACAGCACCAGCTGGACCGCGTGGTCGGGGTAGTCCGCTGCAGCGGCTGGCGTGGTGGTGGTAGCGGCGCCCGCGGCCAGGGCCAGCAGCAGGCCGGCTCGTGCCTGCTTGCCCCCACGGAAAAGACGGGCTGGCCCCTGCAACGTGCGGGTACGGTAAAGCGACTGGATAAACATGATCAGGGTAGCTCCGGATAGCGTCGAAGACGTTAACTGCCGAGGTAGAGTCGGAACGTTCCGGGGCGCAGCCGCTTTGGCTGCCGGCTTGCTTGCGCGCCCCTGTCATGCTGGATCTGGCTTCGCCTAGGGGCGATATTGACTGACGGGAAGCGCAGATTTTAGGCGCGCCCGGCGGCCACCGGAATGCGGATCGGCCATAGAGCTATGCGAAAATGGAATACGCATTGCGGCCACGGCCTGGCGCCCTTGCCAGGCCAGGCCGGCGGCAGGCTTTCCCTCATCGTTCCACCGCTTCCGAAGACACATCCCATGCAGCTGAAATGGATCGACGACCTGCTGGTCCTGGAGAAGACGCGCAGCTTCTCGCGCGCCGCCGAGCTGCGGCATATCACGCAGTCGGCGCTGTCGCGGCGCATCCGTTCGCTGGAGGATTGGGCCGGCGCGGTGCTGGTCGACCGCAACACCTTCCCCATGGACCTGACCCCGGCCGGCAAAACCTTCTGCGCCAGCGGGCGCGAGGCACTCACGCTGCTGATGGAGGCACGTGCCACGCTGCGCCAGGAAAGCCGCATGCCGGGCAAGGCGATCCAGATTGCCGCCGGGCATACCTTGTCGCTGACCTTCCTGCCGGGCTGGCTCAAGGCATGCCAGAAGCGCTACGGCCAGTTCAATGCCCGGGTCGTGGCCGCCAACGTGCTCGAAGCCGTGGTGGCGCTGTCGGAGGGCAACTGCGACCTGATGCTGGGCTACAACCACACGCGGGTGCCGGTCTCGCTGGACCCGGACAAGTTCCGCAGCCTCACGGTCGGGCACGACGTGCTGATGCCGCTGTGCGCGCCCAATGCGCGCGGCGCCCCGCTGTTCTCGCTAGGCAGCAGTGGCGCCAAGCCGATTCCCTACCTGGCCTACACGGCCAGCACCACGCTCGGCCGCATCGTCGAGGTGATCCTCGAGGACGCGCCGCCACGCCGTGCGCTGGCGCGTTGCTATGAGGCCGACATGGCAATCCTGTTGATGAAGATGGCCAGCGAAGGCCACGGCGTGGCCTGGCTGCCGCGCACCACCGCGGCCGATGCGCTCGCGGCGGGCACGCTGGTGCCGGCGGGAGACGCCACATGGTGCTCGGCATTCGATATCTGCGCGTATCGTGCCGCCCATGCCAGCAACCCTACCCTGTTGGCGCTCTGGGAGGTGCTGGAGCGCGTTCCCGCCCATGGCGAGGGTGGGGGCCGCGAACCGGACTGCTAGTGCAAACCGTTTCCCCCGGATCGTCAAGACGCGGCGCCGCGTGGCTGGGCCATGCGCAAAGATCCGAACACCGCGCGCGAAATCCTCCGGATCAGCGCGCGTTGCCCCGCCAGCGGGCGCGTCCCTTGCTTCAGGTGCTGGAGGCGACAGTCACGAACACGGGATTTGAATAGAACCACAGGTCGTTATAGTTGCGCGCGTTGATGGCATTGAAGCGCGGCGTGTTTTCCGTCAGGTCCGTCTTCAGGTCGGGCAGCGGGTTGCCGTTGGCGGTCTCGCCCGGCACGTTCATGCCAAGATTGGTGCCGCGCAGCCGGAAGTACTGGCTCTTGGCCGCATTGAAGGTGTAGGTCACCGTGTTGTAGCCGTCCTTGTCCAGCTTCCAGTCGGCCTTGGTGAACGTGGCGATGACCTTGGTGGAGTCGTTGGTGTCCTTGCTGTAGCCGGGCGTGCCGGGCAAGGCGCGCGGCGTGACGTCACCGGCGATCAGGTCGATGTGGTCCACCGTGGGCTTGACGTTGACGTTGGCGCCGCTGTCCAGCGGGTACTCGAAGTTATTGCGGTCCGGGCTCTTGAAGCGGATGGTCACGGTCACGCTGTCGCCGGCGCGGGCCTTGAGCTCACCGCCCATCTCGCGCTTGGTGCCGCTCGCGGCCACATTGAAGTCCAGCGCGTTGATGAGATCGCCGAACACCGAGAACGCCTTGCCCGCGCGCAAGCCATCCAACACCGACTTGATGCCGGTCCCCTCCAGCCAGACGTAGTTGCGGGCGTACTCGCCGGGGAAGTAGCCGCTGCTGAAAAGCCCGCCGGCGGTCTTGAAATGGTGGTCCGAATTGGCGATGTTCCAGAAGCGGCGGCCGTCGCCCAGCAGCGCGTCCCAGATCCCGCCGACCTGCGCGACCACGTAGTCCACGCCGCCGTAGGTGCGCGACTTCAGGTTCGCCGGGTCGTAGGTGCTGCTATAGCCGCCGCGATCGGGTTCCATCTGATTGCCAACCATGCCTTCCACCGCAAACGCGATGTTCGGTGCGAGGTCATTGAACTCGCGGTAGTCGGCGGCCGTGTACTTGCCCGGATTGCGCGACGGATGGTTGATCAGCGCGTAGCTGGTATCGGGGAAGTTGGTCTTGAGCCAGGTGAACGCCTGCACCGCATCGGCGTGGCTGGAGGCGGCGGTGCGCGGTGCCTTGGCGTTCCAGGCCGCCACGTCCACCGGATCGAACATGGTGTCGGGGCGGCTGGTGAAAAAGTACTCGAATTCGTTGGCGCCCTTGACCGCCGTTGCGAGTGCGGGCGAACCGCTGAAGATGCCCACGTTGACGTGATCGTGGGTGGGCATGTCCCACTCGAAGGTCGAGAAGATCAGCTTGCCGGGGTAGCGGCCATCGGCCTGCAGCTGCTTGACGGCCGGGACTTCGTAGTTGGCCAGGCCCTTCGAGAACGGGATCGAGCCGCCCGGGATTGCCGTGCCCGTACTATCGCGATCCGACACGCGCAGGTGGTTCGACAAGGCCATCCAGTCGATGGTTGTTAGCGGTGAAGGCCTGGTCGAGCACCGTGGTGAGCGGACTCTGCGCGTCGTTCGATTCGGTGGTGTGGACGTGCAGGTCGCCGGTGGTCCACTTGCCGGTGACTTCGGCAACGGGCGTGATGGGCGTGATGGGCGTGACGGGCGTGCTCGGTGCGGCCGGCGCGGTGTTGCCGGACTGCTCGCCGTTGCCGTTGCAGCCGTAGAAGCCGCCGGCGATGCACAAGGAGGCCGCTAGGCCGAGGATGGATCTGGTGTGGCGCATTGGATTCGATTTCCCTGATGACACTGTTTTGTATTGACCCGGCTGGTCCGCGCGTCTTTCGTCCGGGCGCGCTGGCAAGGCTCTTGTGGGCGCAGATAGTGATTGGCGTTCGTGACACAGAGGTGACGCAAAGACGACAAAACCAGTATTTGAGTAAATCGATACACTCAATTGGGAAAATTCGTATCATCGAGACGACATTCTGACTTACAGAATACCTGATCGCATGCGCGAAGCCTCGCTTAATGCGCGCGTCATGCAAATCGGCTAGCGCGGAGAGAAGAAAGCGTCACTGCAGCGAAAGGCGATGGCCGATGCGGCAAGCACTATAGTGAAGACTGTTTCCACGCCGCCAGAAGGATGCAGCATGAACGCCAGCCTCTATCGCACCACCGCCGTGAAAATCCTGATCGCCGCGCTGCTACCGGTGGCAGCCGCGCATGCGCAGCTCGGGGATCTGCTCAAAGGCGCCACGCAGGGCGGCACCGAGAGTTCGTCCGGTGGCCTGAGCGGCCTGGGCAGCAGCCTGGGCGGGATGAGTGGAATGCCCTCGCTGCAATCGCTGAGTTCGGGCAGCACCGGCAATGTCGCCGGGATCCTGGAGTACTGCGTGAAGAACAACTACCTTGGCGGCGCCAGCGGCGCCACCTCGGTCAAAGACAAGCTGCTGGGCAAGGTCGGCGGCGACTCGCCCACATCGGACGCCGGCTACACCAGCGGCGCCAAGGGCATCCTGAGCAGCAGCGATGGCAAGCAGTTCGACCTGAGCGGCGGCGGGCTCAAGGATCAGGTCACCAAGCAGGTCTGCGACAAGATCCTCGCGCAGGGCAAATCGCTGCTGTAAGGCCAGGCGCGCTGAGCGCTCAGGCGGGCGACAGGCGGAAGGCCGACACGGCATGGTGCAGCGCGCCGGCCTGGTCTTCCAGCGACGTGGCGGCCGCGCTCGCCTGCTCCACCAGCGCCGCGTTCTGCTGCGTCATCTGGTCCATCTGCGCCACCGCGCGATTGACCTCCTCGATGCCGGTGCGCTGCTCCGCGGTGGCCGAGGCGATGCCGTCCATGATCGACGTCACGCGGCCGACCGCATTGACGATCTCGGCCATGGTCTGCCCGGCCTGCTCCACCAGTGCCGAGCCGCTGTCGACCTGGCCCACCGACTCGACGATCAGCGTCTTGATTTCCTTGGCCGCGCCCGCGCTGCGCTGCGCCAGGTTGCGCACCTCACCGGCCACCACCGCAAACCCGCGGCCTTGCTCGCCGGCGCGCGCGGCTTCCACCGCGGCGTTAAGCGCCAGGATATTGGTCTGGAAAGCAATGCCGTCGATCACCCCGATGATGTCGTTGATCTTGCGCGAGCTGGCGGTGATGCCGCGCATCTTGTCCACCACCTGGCTGACCACGCTGCCGCCCTGCTGCGCGATCTGCGAGGCGTCAGCCACATACTGGCTGGCCTCCTTGGCGTTGTCGGCGTTCTGGCGCACCGTCGCGGTAATCTGCTCCATGCTGGCAGCGGTCTGCTGCAACGAGGCCGCCTGCTGCTCGGTGCGGCTCGACAGGTCGCTATTGCCCGAGGCGATCTCCTGGGCCGCCGAGCTGATGGAATCGGCCGATTGCTGGATGCCCGCCACCGTGCCGGCGAGCTGGTCGCGCATATGGCCGATGGCGTACATCAGGCTGGAACGGTCGTCCGGGTGGGTTTCGACGCGCGCCGTGAGGTCGCCGCTGGCCATGCGCAAGGCAAGGGCCGCAGCGGTAGCCGGCTCGCCGCCCACCGAGCTCTGGATGCTGCGGATCAGCAGCGTGGCCACCGCGGAAATCACGATGCCCAGCAGCACCAGCAGCCCCAGCGATTGATACAGCGAGGCGCGGAACTGCGCTTGCACGTCATCCATGTACGTGCCGGCGACCAGGTCCCAGCCCCACGGCTTGAAGCGCGCCACGTAGCCGATCTTGGGGCTCGGCTGGTCGCTGCCCGGCTTGGGCCACCAGTAGTCCAGGTGGCCTGCGCCTTCTGCTGATGCGCCGCGGGCCGCGATATCGGCATATAAGGCGTTGCCCTTGGCGTCCTTGAAGTCGCTCATGTTCTTGCCGTTGAGCTTGGGGTTGATGGGGTGCATCAACAGCACGGAATCCGCGCCGACGATGGTGATGTAGCCATCCTTGCCATAACGCTGCGCGGCAACGCGGGCCGTGGCCTGGGCCTTGGCATCGGCCTCGGACATCTTGCCCTGGCGAGCCTGCTCGGCATAGTCGCGCACCAGCGAGAGCGACATGTCGACAATGTTAGCCAGCTCGCCGCGGCGATCGGCCATTTGCAGCTGGCGGGTCTGGAAGGCGTGCATCACGGTCAGCAACAGCAGGCCGAGCCAGGCCAGCACAAGGGGAATCCACAGCTTTTTTCGCAGGGTCAGACGATTCATGGCATTCGCTTCTCGGGGCAATGGCCGGTCATGCAGGAGGCATGCGGCATCTCCGGATATCGGAGCCGGGCTCGCCTTCTTTAGCGAAAGGCGCGACAGGACCGCACGAAAGGCCACGAAGCGCAGAAAATGTCGCATGAAGCACCAAAATGGCGACAGGTTGTGCCAGGCCGAAACGCTCGCGCACCCGCACGGTGCCAAAAAAACGCCTGCCATCCGCCCCCGAAAGCGGCGCAAATACGGCTACAATGCGCCTCGCATTCCACTCAGTAATTGCAATTGACTTGCAATTACCTGGCTAGTGGACTGCCAAGGGTTCGAAGGTGCCTCCGGCGCGCAGCGCGCGGCGGGGGTTAAACGGGAAACAGGTGCGCCGCCGGCCATGCCGCGGCTAATCCTGTGCTGCCCCCGCAACGGTCAGCAGGTACAAAGGTGTCACGCCGCGCCAACAGGCCGCGGCAGCCACTGCGCATCATCGCGCGGGAAGGCGGCACCCCGGACGCGCCCCCTGCGGCAGGCGTCCCCCTGCAAGCCCGGATACCGGCCTTCGACCGATCACCGGGGCTGCGGACGGGCGGCCAGGCGTGAGACGGCTGGCCACGCGCCTGGCCGTCACTGCGCGCGCGTCCGCGGCTGGTTCGTTTATTGCCGCCGGGCGGGGTCGCCCGCGGCCAATGATGGAAAACGCATGTCCGCGCGCCCTCGCATTGCCCATACCGCCTCGCCGGCGGCCGCCAAGCCACGCCAACGTCGTCATGCGCCCAAGCCGCCGCGCCAGCTCGCGCATCATTGCGCGCTCGCGCTGTCGCTGGGGGCCTTCGCCGGCCTCGGCGCCGATGCCGCCTGGGCGGCGGAAGATGCGCGGCCATCAGAGCGAGCGCAATCGCAGCCATCGCGCAGCGACAGCACGGTGCTGCCGCCGGTGGTAATCAGCAGCGCCTCTCAGCCGCCCGGGCTGGCGCTGTCCGAGCCCACCAGCACCGGCAGCCGCCTTGGCCTGACCCCGCGGGAAACACCCGCTAGCGTGGAAGTCCTCTCCGGCGACACCATTCGCGAACGCGGCGATTTGTCGGTGCGCGAGGCCGTGACCCGCGCCACCGGCATCACCGCCAATGGCGCGCCCGGCAACGGCGGCACGGCGCTCGCGGCACGCGGCTTTGCAGGACAAGGCTCGGTGATGCAGCTGTACGATGGCACGCGCCTCTACGTGGCCTCCGGCACCGTCACATTCCCCTTCGATACCTGGTCCGTGGACCGCATCGAAGTGCTGCGCGGCGCGGCCTCGGTCATGGTTGGCGAGGGCGCGATCGGCGGCGTGGTCAACGTGATTCCCAAGAAGCCGATGCGCGCGCCGATCGCCAACGAGCTGCAGCTCACCGGCGGCACGCAAAAAACAGCGCGCGCGGCGTTCGACAGCGGCGGCGCGGTCAACGAGACCCTCTCCTACCGCTTCAACGCCAGCTACGGCCGCTCCGGCGGCTGGGTGGACCGGGGCGACTCGCGCAGCCTGGCGGTGTCGGCCGCGGTGCGGCTGGACGTTTCGCCCGCGTTCAACCTGACGCTGTCCTATGACGACGCCGACCAGCACCCAATGCAATACCTGGGCACGCCGCTGGCGGGCGGCAGCCTGGACACCTCGCTGCGCAAGAAGAACTACAACGTTGGCGATGCCGATATCACCTACCGCGACCGCTGGACCCGGCTCGCGGCGCAGTGGCAGCCCAACGAGCGCGTCATGGTGCGCAACCAGTTCTATTACCTCACCAGCCAGCGCCACTGGCGCGACGCCGAGTCCTATACCTTTCTGCCCGCGACGGGCCAGGTGCGCCGCACCGACTATCTGGAGATCCTGCATGACCAGGAACAGGTGGGCGACCGCGCCGACCTGAAGATCGATGGCCAGCTGTTCGGCATGGCCAATACCGCCATGCTGGGGTTCGACGTCAACCGCATCAACTACACCAATAGCAGCAACTCGCCCTATGGCGGCGCATCCACGGTCAATGCCTACCAGTTCGACCCGGGCCAGTTCTTCAGCCCGCCGGGCATTGTCACGTTGCCGCGTTTTCGCACCCACACCACGCAAGCCGCGCTGTTTGGCGAGGACCGCCTCCAGCTGACCCGGCAATGGTCGGTGATTGGCGGCGTGCGGCTGGACCATGCCCAGCTGGAACGCGGCAACCTGGTCACGGGCGACGACTGGACCCGCAGCTTCAACAACATCACGTGGCGCGCGGGCACGGTCTACGCATTCACGCCAGCCTTGTCGGTGTATGCGCAGTACGCCACCGCCACCGATCCCCTTGGCGCACTGATCTCCACCTCGGACGCACAGAAGGATTTCAAGCTGGCCACCGGTAGGCAGATCGAAGCCGGGGTCAAGCAATCGTTCTGGAACCAGCGCGGCGAGTGGACCTTTGCCGCCTACCAGATCATCAAGAAGAACCTGCTGACACGCGACGCCAGCAACCCGGCGTTGTCGGTGCAGGTGGGCGAGCAATCCTCGCGCGGGCTGGAGGCCTCGGTCAGCGTGGAACTCATGCGCGGGTTGCGGTTGGATGCCAATGGCACCGTGCTGCGCGCCCGCTACGACGACTTCGCGGAAAGCGTGAACGGCGCGCTGGCCTCGCGCAATGGCAATGTGCCCACCAGCGTTGCGCAGCAGGCGGCCAACCTGTGGCTGACGTGGGCCTTCGCACCGCAGTGGCAGGCAGGCGGCGGCCTGCGCTACGTGGGCAAGCGCTACACCAACAACGCCAATACCACCACCATGCCGTCGTACACGGTGGTGGATGCCTCGCTGCAATGGCGTGTATCGCGCAAGACGGCGCTGACGCTGCGCGTGTACAACCTGTTCAACCGCGACTACGCCGAATCCTCTGGCAACAGTGGCGGCCAGTGGCTGCTGGGCCGGCCGCGCGCGGCCGAGCTGTCGGCCAACTTCTACTTCTAGGCCGGCCATGGCAAGCACACCCCTGCCCTGGCGTGAAGCCTGCTGGCGCTTCACGCGCCGCTGGCTCTACCTGGTGCACCGCTGGGCCGGGATCGCGGGCTGCCTGCTGATCGCCATGTGGTTTCTCTCGGGACTGGTCATGATGTATGTGGCCTTTCCCGCGCTGACCGACACCGAGCGCCATGCGGGGCTCCCGCCGCTGGACCTGCCCGGGGTAAGGATCACGCCGGATGCCGCGATGGCCAGCGCGGGCCTCACCCGCTTTCCGCGCAGCCTGCGCCTGGAGATGATGGGCGCGCACCCGGTCTACCGGATGATCGACTGGGACGGCAAGCCTTACACCGTCTCCGCCCGCGACGCGGCGCGCATCGAGCAGGTGGATGCCGTTGCCGCGCAAGCCATCGCCCAACGTTTCTCCGGCGCGGCGGGCGCGCGCTGGGTGGAAACCGCGGAGCGCGACCAGTGGACCGTGCCCAACGGGCTCAATCCCTGGCGGCCGCTGCATCGCATTGCGCTGGACGATGCGGCCGGCTCCGAGCTGTATGTGTCTGCCCGGACCGGCGAGGTGATGCGCGACACGAACCGCGCCGAACGGTTCTGGAACTGGCTCGGCTCGGTGCCGCACTGGCTGTACTTCACGCCGGTGCGGGCCGACCCGCCGCTATGGCGGCAGGTCGTGCTGTGGACCTCCGGCGCGTGCATTGCCGTGGCCGTCAGCGGCATCTGGATCGGCTGGCTGCGGCTGCGCGTGCGCCGCCGGTTTGCGCATGGCAGCGCCGGCGGCACGTCGCCCTATCACGGGTGGATGGCCTGGCACCATATCGCCGGGCTGGCCGCATCGCTGTTCCTTGTGGCGTGGCTGGCCAGCGGTTGGCTATCGGTCAATCCCAATCAGTGGTTTCCCGGGCGCGCGTTTGCGCAGCCAGCGCTGGAACGCTACGCCGGAGAAACCCTGCCGCGCATTCCCGCTGGCGATGGCGCGGCGCTGGCGAGCCTGCTGTCCGACACCGCGCTGCCTCCAAGGGAGATCAAGCTGGCCTGGCAGGCCGGCGTGCCGGTCATGCTGGTGGCGACCGCGGCCACGACGCACGCCTATCACGCCAACACCGGCGCGCCGCTGGCGCTCTCTGCCCGGACACTGGCCCAGGCAGCCGCGCGGCTGATGCCGGACGCCACCGTCGCCGGCCGCGACCTGCTGCACGAGGACGACGCCTACCGGTACAGCCACCACCTGCCGCGCAAGCTGCCGGTGCTGCGCGTGCGCTTTGACGACGATTGCGCCACGTGGGCGTACATCGACCCGGACACCGGCAACCTGCTGGGCCGCAGCGACCGCAGCCGCCGAGCCTACCGATGGCTGTTCCATGCCGCGCACAGCTGGGACTTTGGCTGGCTGGTGCGCCATCGCCCGGCCTGGGATGCAACGGTCTGGTTACTCTCGGTTGCCGGGCTGGTAGTCTCGGTCAGTGGCGTGGTGATTGGCTGGCGCAGGTTGTTTCGCGGGCGCCGCCGGCGGGCTTGAGTCCCGGCCTGGCGTCCATCCATTCAGAATTCCCGATCTTTCACGGACCGCTCATGTTCCGCTTTCTAGCCAGCATCTTCAACGACCAGGACGCCGACGTGCGCCGCAAGGTCATTGCGCTCTACGTCTTCCTGATCGCCGCCAACGTGGGGGCCTGGCTGTGGGCACTGGCAGCGTTGCGCGACCACCCCATGCTGCTGGCGTCCGCCGTGCTCGCCTACACGCTCGGCCTGCGCCACGCCGTTGACGCCGACCATATCGCCGCCATCGACAACGTCACGCGCAAGCTGATGCAGGAAGGCAAGCGCCCGGTGACGGTCGGCTTCTTTTTCTCGCTCGGCCACTCCACCGTGGTCACGCTGATGTCGATCGGCATCGCGATTGCCGCCGCCGCGCTGCAAACGCGCTTTGCCGACATGAAAGCCGTGGGCGGCATGATCGGCACCAGCGTCTCCGCGCTGTTCCTGTTCCTGCTGGCCTTCTTCAACCTGCTGATCCTGATCTCCGTGTGGCGTGCCTTCCGCGCGGTCAAGCGCGGCGAAGCGCTCAAGGAGCAGGACCTGGACCTGCTGCTGAACAACCGCGGCGTGCTCTCGCGGCTGTTCCGCCCCCTGTTCCGGCTGGCCAGCCGCAGCTGGCACCTGTTCCCGATGGGGTTGCTGTTCGGCCTCGGTTTCGACACCGCGACCGAGGTCGCGCTGTTTGGCCTGTCCGCCGCCGAAGCCGCCAAGGGCGTGCCCTTCTGGACCATCATGGTATTCCCCGCCCTGTTCACCGCCGGCATGTCGCTGGTGGACACCACCGACGGCATTCTGATGCTGGGCGCTTACGGCTGGGCCTTCACCAAGCCGATCCGCAAGCTCTACTACAACATGACCATCACGCTGGTCTCGGTCGTGGTCGCGGTGGTCATCGGCGGCATCGAAGCACTCGGGCTGATTGCCGACAAGCTCGGGCTGGAAGGCGGGCTGTGGGATGTGATCGGCGCGCTTAACGCGCATTTCGGCATGCTCGGCTATGTGATCATCGGCGTGTTCGTGCTGAGCTGGCTGATCTCGATGGTGGTGTACCGGGTGCGGCGTTATGACGAGATCGAGGTGAGGGTGGGGTGAGAGCTTTGACGAGTCTGCGAGACGGATAACGGCTTGGCGGACATGCGAGCCCGAATACGTCCATCAGCCAGGAAGCGCCGGATGCTCCGGCCCTGCGTGGGCTATAGTCTCTACCGTCGAAAACGGCTGCCAGCCTTAGTGGAGCAAATGAAAGTCAGAGTATGGATACTTGCATGCCTGCTGGTGTGCCTGGCGCAGTCCGGTTGGGCGCGTGCGGGAGAGATGGGCCGAGACATGGCCCGCGCGGACGGCTCGCGGATCCGCTACTACCTCAATATGCGAGATGCCTCCAGGCACGCGAACCAATTGCTGGTGGTGATCCAGGGCTCCGATTGCAACAGCGTAACCCGGGTCGAGGCAATCAACCGCTACGTCGTACGGGTACTGCCCGCAGCCGACGTCCTGACGGTAGAGAAGTTTGGTATCGATTCCAGCTTGCCTTACAGTGACGATCCCGAACGCGCGGATTGCCCGCCTGCCTATCTTCGCCACGACAGCCCGGCGCAACGCGCCGCGGATTTGGACACCGTCGTCACCGAAGTTCTACGCCAGCACACCTACCACCAGGTGGTCGCCCTTGGCGGCAGCGAGGGGGCTGTGGTCGCGCACCTGCTGGCGGCGCGATCGGATCACGTCACAGCAACCATCGCCTTCAATGGCGGTGGCCAGTGGTTCCTCGACGACGTGCTGCACAGCATCGCCAGTTCGCCCGCCAGCGCGCAAGAGAAGACCGAATCGATGCAGGGCATGCGTGATTTCGCCCACCATATCCGCACCGCCACGCCCAAGGCGCAGGCAAAAATAACGGCCAGCGGCCACGGCTACCGCTGGTGGCGCGACTCGCTCGACACGGATCAACTGGCCGTGCTGCAGACGAGCAGATCGCCGACGCTGATCATCCAGGCCGGCGCCGACGAGTCCGTCTCACCCGCCGCCGTCCTGGCCATGGTTGCCAGGCTCCATCAGGCGGGCAAACGCAATATCACCTACAAGACCTACCCGGCGCTGGACCACCGGTTTTTCGGACCCAATGGACAGAGCCGTTTTGCAGATGTCGTGAACGACATGGCAACGTGGTTGCAGGACGTAGGCATCGAGCCATGACGTTGCATCAGAGCCCCACATCGCCGGTTGATTAGCTGCTCGGCTATTCGAACACGACGCCACCAGCATTGCGCATGGCACTAGCCAATGCGCCATCGAAAGTAGCCAGTGCAGCACCATTGCGCAACGCGAGATCCAGATAGGTCGCGTCATAAGCCGTTAGCCTGTGCTCGCGCGCTAAGGCCATGACGACTTCACGGCGCTCCGCCGGCGCGGCAGAGTCGGTTGTGATCGGGAGACTGCCGAGTTTGCTGACAAAATCCGCGACCTGCGCTTCGGTCACAACTTTTCGCCGCTCCGCCACCAGAAGCGCATTGGCGGTCTCCACATGCCATAGCGTCGGCACAACGACCTCGTTTGAGGTCAGCGCCGAGAGCACCTTGTCGGCACATTCCGCCTGGATTTGGTCCGCTCGTTCAAATAGCCATGCAAGTGCCATAGATGCATCTAGCACCAGTGTCATCGGCGCCCCTCCTCTATCCAATGTTCAAGATCGGCCAGGGCGACACCCGTCACACGCCTGGTCGCGCGCATTGCGGCTACGGCTTCTTCGCCACTGTGGCGAACGTTGTCCGCGCTCGGCACCAGATCTGCAATCGGGCGTCCACGCTGCGTAATTGTGAACCGCTCGCCTTGCTCCACTTTCCTAAGCAACTCCGGGAGCTTGGTCTTGGCATCGTAAGAACCGACTTCCACAAACATGCCTGACTCCATCCAGTCTATAGACTGGTCTAGTCTAGTGGATCTGCTTCAGCATGTAAATGACTGCAAGCTGCGTGAACGGCTGCGTGCCTTCTGGCAAGGTCTATGCAGGGACGCGCAGGCTTGTGCATCCGAGCCATGGTGGTCTCCCTGGCGGTCTAGTGCGCCAAGGATAGCGCCGGTCGTCGAGACTTCCGTTGAGATATTTCAGATTCGAGGGGGACGATGCGCTGATCGTCCGTAGCCGAGGTCATGGCGACTCTGCGCAACATCACCCCATCAACGCATCCGCCACCAGATATTCCCCCTCCCATCCCAGCGCCAGCTGCCGGCAGCGCCCCAGCGCCACTGCCTGGCGCTCGAAATCCACCACCATCACCGCATCAGCCCAATGCGGGCGCGGCGGCTGCTCGGTGCTGCGGCCGTCGCTGAGCAGCCACAGCCAGCGCTGTTGCGCCGGGCGCCGTCGCGCGGCGTGGGCCAGCAACTGGGCGGCGCGCTCCATGCCGAGCGAGAGCGGCGTGCCGCCGCCGCCGGCGATCGGGCGGATCCAGGCTTCGCTCCATGGGCGGGCGCGTGCTGGCTGCAGGCGGACTTCGGCGCGGCCGGCGGCGAAGCACACCAGCGCCACCTCGGCGCGCGCCTGGTAGGCGCGTTGCAGCAGGCGCAGCAGCACGCCCTTGGCCAGCGCGAGCTGGCGGCCGTGCAGCATCGAGGCCGAGCAATCGAGCACGAAGCAATGCAGCACGCCGGCGTGCGCCTGCTGTGCGCGCCAGCGCAGATGGCTGGGCGCAAACGGCTGGCTGCCCTTGGCGGCCAGCGTCCGTGTCCAGTGGATGCGCGAGCTGCCCGGGCGGCCGTGCGGCGCGGGCAGACGTGGGGCGAAACGAGGGGCTTGCCACCGGTTGCCGCCTTGCCCGGGTTCGGCGGCGGCCTGCCGGTGGCTCAGGCTTTTTTTGCGGGCAGCGGCCTCACGCCCTTGACCGGGGCGATGCCGGCCGCAGTGCTTGCCGGCGCAGGCGGGAGTGCCCCCCATGGGTTGTTGGCGGCTGCCTCGCCCGCATTGCGGCCATCGCCATCGCCGCTGCCATTCGCGTTGCCATCGCCATCGGCCTGCCCACCGGCCTGCCCACCGGCGTTGGGCGGCGCCTGGCGCCGGTGGTGCAAGACCAGCTCCGCCACGGTGTCCACATGCGCGGGCACCACCGCCGCGTCGCACTGCAAGGCAGCCAGCGCGCGCGCCGCGCGCAGCATCACCAGGTCGGCTCGCACACCGTCGACGGCGGCGGCCAGGCACAGGTGGCTGACACGCTCGTGCACGGCATCGCTGAACGACAGCGCGGACAGCGCGGCGCGCGCCAGCCGCACCTGCCGCGTGAGCGTTTCCTGCTCGGTGGCAAAGCGAGCGCGCAGGGCCACCGGATCGTTGTCGAACGCGAGCCGGGCCTTGACGATCGCCTGGCGCTGCGCGGCGTCCGTGCAGTTCTCCAGCGCCAGCGACAGGCCGAAACGGTCCAGCAGCTGCGGGCGCAACTCGCCCTCTTCCGGGTTCATGGTGCCCACCAGCACGAAGCGCGCCTCGTGCTGGTGCGACACGCCGTCGCGCTCCACCACGTTGACGCCGCTGGCGGCCACGTCCAGCAACTGGTCGACGAGGTGATCCGGCAGCAGGTTGACTTCGTCCACATAAAGCACGCCCTGGTGCGCGCGCGCGAGCAGGCCGGGGGCAAAGCGGACCTCGCTCTGCTTCAGTACGTGGCCGAGGTCGAGCGTGCCGATCAGTTGTTCCTCGCTGGCACCGAGCGGCAGCGTGATGAACTGGCCTTCGGGCAGCAATTCCGCAAGGGCTCGCGCCGCGGTCGACTTGGCCGTGCCGCGCGGGCCGCTGACCAGCACGCCGCCGATGCCGGGGTCCACCGCGGCAAGCAGCAGCGCTTGCTGCAGGCGCTGCTGGCCGACCAGGGCGCTGAAGGGAAATGGCATGCGGGCGAGCCGGGCGGTTGCATTCATGAGGGGATTCCTTCGATTCCTTTCATTCCTTCGATTCCTTCGATTCCTTCAAGCGCCTGCTCGCTGTCGAGCAGTTGTTGTTCCAGTTGGGCGCGACGCTCGCCCGGCTCCTGCCACAGGCCGCGCTGCGCCGCTTCGAGCAGGCGCTCGCAGATGGCGTGCAGCGCGCGTGGATTGTGCTGGCGCAGGAAGGCGCGGGTGCCGGCGTCGTTCACATAGGCATCGGCCACCAGCGCGTACTGGTGATCGGCCACCACGCGGGTGGTGGCATCGAAGCCGAACAGGTAGTCCACCGTGGCGGCCATCTCGAACGCACCTTTGTAGCCGTGCCGCTTGACGCCGTCGATCCACTTGGGATTGACCACGCGCGCACGGATCACGCGGCTGATTTCTTCCTGCAGCGTGCGGATGCGCGGCGCCGCCGGGTTGCTGTGGTCGCCGTGGTAGATCGCTGGCTGCGCGCCGCCGAACTCGCGCGCGGCCGCCACCATGCCGCCCTGGAACTGGTAGTAGTCGTTGGCGTCGAGCAGGTCGTGCTCGCGGTTGTCCTGGTTCTGCACGACCGCGTCCAGGCTGGACAGGCGCTGGGCAAAGCTGGCGCGCGCCTCGACGCCATCCGTGCCTTGCCCATAGGCGTAACCGCCGGCATGCAGGTAGGCCTGCGCCAGATCGCTGTCGTCCTGCCAGTTGCGGCTATCGATCAGATCCTGCAGGCCGGTGCCGTAGCCGCCCGGGCGGGCGCCGAACACGCGCCAGCCGGCACGGCGGCGCGCCTCGGGAGCGGGCACGCCCTCGGCTTCCAGCCGCGCGCGCTCGCTCTCGATGCGGGCGCGCACGGGATTGACTTCGGCGGGTTCGTCAAGCTCCGCCACCGCCTGCACGGCGGCATCGAACAGGCGCATGACGTTGGCAAAGGCATCGCGGAAGAACCCCGACACGCGCAGCGTGACGTCGACGCGCGGACGGTCGAAGATCGCCATCGGCAAGATCTCGAAGTCGGTCACGCGGTAGCTGCCGGCCGCCCACTTGGGCCGCACGCCCAGCAGCGCGAAGGCCTGCGCGATATCGTCGCCGCCGCTGCGCATGGTGGCGGTGCCCCAGACGGACAGGCCAATGGACTGCGGATATTCGCCGTGCTCCTGCAGGTGGCGCTCGATCAGCTGGTTGGCAGACTTCAGGCCCAGCGTCCATGCCGTGCGAGTTGGCACCGCACGCGTGTCGACCGAGTAGAAATTGCGCCCGGTGGGAAGGACATCCGGCCGGCCACGCGAGGGCGCGCCGCTGGGGCCCGGCGGCACGAACTGCCCAGCCAGGCCACGCGACAGTTGCCGCATTTCCTGCGGGCCGCAGGCATCCAGGCGCGGCATCACGTCCTGGCGCAGGCGCGCGAGCACGGCCGAGGCCAGCGGCAAGGCAACGTCGCCAGCCGCCTCGCCAGCCACATCGCCGAGCAACGCCGTGGCCAGCATCTCAAGGCGCTCGCGCGTATCGCCATGATGGCGCCACGGCCCGCCGTCCAGCGTGGCCAGTTGCGCCGGACGCGGCCCTTGCCAGGGCGCGGACCAGTCGGCATCGAGCGGGTCGAAGCCATCGCCCAATGCCAGGTCGGCGGCCAGCGCCGCCAGCAAGCTGGCTTGCGCGCCCTTGCCGTCGCCCACCGGAAAGCGCCCGAGCGCGAGCAGCGTGTCGCGCCGCTGGCGGCCCTGCGGCGACACGCCGAAAACATGCAGGCCATCGCGGATCTGAGACTCCTTCAGCTCGCACAGGTAGGCGTCGGTGCGGTTGAGCAGCGCATCTTCTCCATCGCTATCCGCCGGCGCATCCAGCCCCAGTTCACGATGCAGCTGCTGGTCCACGATCAGCTTCAGGATCTCCTTGCGCAGCATCCGCGCGCGGCGCGGGTCCACAGCCAGCGCCTCGTAGTATTCGTCGACCTGCCGCTCCAGGTCCTGCAGCGGGCCATAACTCTCGGCGCGCGTGAGCGGCGGCATCAGGTGGTCGATGATGACGGCCTGCGCGCGCCGCTTGGCCTGCGCGCCCTCGCCCGGGTCATTGACGATAAAGGGATAGAGATGCGGCAGCGGCCCGAGGATGGCATCGGGCCAGCAGGTATCGGCCAGCGCCACGCTCTTGCCGGGCAGCCATTCCAGGTTGCCGTGCTTGCCCACGTGGACGATGGCGTCGGCGCCGAAGCTGTGGCGCAGCCAGAAGTAGAACGCCAGGTAGCCATGCGGCGGCACCAGATCGGCATCGTGGTAGCTGGCGTAGCTCTGGCTGCCTTGCTCGCCCGGCAGCGCGTATGCCCGGGCAGGCTGCAGCCCGACGAACAGATGCCCGCTGCGCACGCCGGCGATCATGAAGCGCCCTTGCCGCACCATCGGGTCCTGGTCCGGGCTGCCCCAGCGCTCGGCAAGGGCGCGCTGGTTGTCCGCCGGCAGGCGGCTCAGGTGCGCCAGGTAGTCGGCCATCGACAGGCTCTGGAACGCCGGGCGCAGGTCGCGGTGCGTCAGGTCGTTGGTGATGCCCTGCGTGAGCCCGCGCATCAGGTCGTCGCCATCGGCGGGCAGGCCTTCGCAGTGGTAGCCCTGCTCGCGCAGCATGCCGAGAATGCCCACTACGGAGGCCGGCGTATCCAGCCCCACGCCGTTGCCGATGCGCCCTTCGTTGGCCGGATAGTTGGCCAGCACCAGCGCCACGCGCTTGTCGGCATTGTCCAGCTGCCGCAGGCGGCACCAGCGGCGGCTGAGCTCGGCCACGAAGGCGATGCGCTCCGCGTCGGGCTGGTAGCGCACCACGTCGACCTCGGTATGGGGGCAGCGATAGGCCAGCCCCTTGAAGCTGACGGCGCGCGTGATGATGCGCCCGTCCACCTCGGGCATGGCGATATGCATGGCCACGTCGCGCGGGCCCAGGCCCTGGCTGTCCTGCAGCCAGTCCTCGCGGTTGCCGCCGCTCAGGATCACCTGCAGCACCGGCGCGTCGCCGGCGAGCGCCAGGGTTTCAGGCGCGTCCAGCGACGAGACGGCAAACGCCGTGGTGTTCAGCACCAGCGCCGCGCCGTGCCCGGCGCACAGATGCTGCAGCACCTCGCGGCACAGCGTGTCCTTGAGTGAATTGACCGCCAGCGGCAGCGGGTTCATGCCCTGTGCGCGCAAGGCGGCGATGAGGGCATCGAACACAGCGGTGTTGCCAGCCTGCAGGTGGGCGCGGTAGAACACCAGCGCCACGACCGGCGCATCGGCATGGCCATCCTGCGCCCACTCCCGCTGCCAGTCCGCCGCGGTGGCCACGCCGTGTGCTGGGTGATAGATCGCCGCCTGCGGCAGCACGCGCGGCTGCAGGGCGGGCTCGCCCCAGCCGAAAGCGTGATGCGCCAGGCAGCGGAAGAACTGCTCGGCGTTGTCCGCGCCGCCCTCGCGCAGGTATCGCCACAGGTTGCTGGCCAGCGCTTGCGGCGCGTTGCCGCGCCCGAGCAGGTTGGCGTCCTCGGCCAGGTCGCCGGAGAACATCACCAGCAGCTGGTTGCGCGAGCGCGCCAGTTCGGTGAGCCGCTCCAGGCCATAGGGCCAGTCGCTGTCGCCGCCAAGATGGTCGACCACCACCACGCGCGCGTGCTGCAGCACGTCGTCCACATACATGTCGAGCGAAGCCGGCTGGCGCAGGTACATCTGGTTGGCCAGCCGCACCGTGGGAAAATCTTTTCCCAGGCGCGGAAAGACGCCGGCCAGCAGCGACAGCGTGGTATCCGCCGCGCTGAGCACCACGATTTGCGCCGGGCTTTGTGCAATGCGCACCACGCCGGCGTTATCGTCGACGAAGCCGCCCGGACGGGTGGAAAGCAGGTGCATCGGGTGCCTGGGCTGGTGTGGACCTTATTCCCTATGCCTTGCGCCTTACGCCGTACGCACGGCGGCGGCGCTCAGCGCGGCCTCCAGGGCAGCCTGCAGCGTAGGCTGGTCAAGCGCCTGGCCGATCAGCACGATACGCGTGGATTGCGCCTCGCCCGGCAGCCAGCGGCGGTCGAAGTAGCTGTCAAAGCGCCGTCCCACGCCATGCAGCACCAGCCGCATGGGCTTGGCGGGTAGCTTGGCAAAGCCCTTGATGCGGTAGATGGTGTGGCTTTCCACCAGCTGGCGCAAGCCATCGATCAACGGGTCGCGGTCCACCTCGCCCAGCGCCACAACGACGGAGTCGAACTCGTCGTGATGGTGATCTGCGTGATCGGGATCGTCCGCCGAGCCGTGGTGATCCGGGCGCAGGTGAATGGTGTCTTCCGATGCGCGGTTCAGGCCCAGCAGCAACTCGATATCCAGCTTGCCGCCCTGCGCGCCGACGATCTTCACTTCGGCGGGGATCTCCGGGCGGATCAGCGCTTCCACGTCGGCGCGCTGCGCGTCGTCGATCAGGTCGGTCTTGTTGAGGATGACGAGGTCGGCCGCGCCGAGCTGGTCTTCGAACAGCGCATGCAGCGGGGACTCGTGATCGAGGTTGGGATCGGCCTTGCGCTGCGCGTCCACGGCGTCCGGGTCGGCGGCGAACTGGCCGGCCGCGGCTGCCGCGCCGTCCACCACGGTGACGACCGCGTCCACGGTGAAGGCGTTCTTGATGCTGGGCCAGTTGAAGGCCTGCACCAGCGGCTTGGGCAGCGCCAGGCCGGAGGTCTCGATCAGCACGTGGTCGATATCGCCGCGGCGCTCCAGCAATTGCTCCATCACCGGGAAGAATTCCTCCTGCACCGTGCAGCACAGGCAGCCGTTGGCCAGCTCATAGAGCTGGCCATTGCTCTGGCCGGATTCGTCGCAGCCGATGCCGCAACCCTTCAGGATCTCGCCATCGATGCCCAACTCGCCGAACTCGTTGACGATCACCGCAATGCGCCGTCCGTTGGCGTTCTCGAGAATATGGCGCAGCAAGGTGGTCTTGCCGCTGCCGAGGAAGCCGGTGACGATGGTGGCGGGGATTTTACGGGTCTGCATGGCGGATAAGGGAATTCAGCGCTGGCGCTGGGGTTGAATCGGGGCGCGCGATGCGCGGCGTGGCAGGCCCTTCGCAAGTTGTGTTTTGCGCAGCCGGCAATCAGTATCGACAAACGCAGTGTCGGCAAGCGGCGACGGGCCTGGCCGCGGCGAGGGGATCAGCATAAAGAGATCGCACGGTGCTGTCCACCCGCAGCGCGTCAGCGTGGCGCGGGCTGCCGCCGGCCACGGCCGCGCCACCACTCCGCAAAGGCGCCAGCGCCGACCAGCAGCAGCATCAGCGCAGCGGTCCACAGCGCCTCGCGCGGCGCCAGGCCACTTAGCGGGGCGGGCGCGGCGAGCTTGAGCACGCGGCTTTCGAGCAATTGGCCTGTCACTTGGCCGGTCGCGGGACGCGGCGCCGGCGCCGGTGCTGGCTGGGGCTTGGCCTGCCGGGCCGGCGGCGGACTCGCACGAGATGCGTCGGGCGGTGCAGCCCGGCCAGACGCCGCGGCCGGCGCGGCCGGCGCGGCCGGCTCGCGCCCCGGCATGGCTGTCGCCAGACGCTCGGAGAATTCGCGCAGCGCCTGCGTGGGCAGCCGGGCTTGCTGCCCCAGCCCGGCGATGTACTGCATCAGCACAGGATTGCCGCAGCTATTGGCCGAGCAGGACAAGCCGTCGCGATTGACCGACGCCACATAGCGCCGTGCCATATCGGCACGCTCGGCAGGCGTGAAGCGGTAGCTCCCCTGCCGGTCCACTTCCAGCAGCCGGGCCAGGATGCCCTGCCGTGCGTACGGGTTGTTTTGCGCAAAGAAAGCGTCCATGCCCAGGCCATTCTTGTCGGCCACATAGACGTCATAGGTGTTCTGCCAGAAGCTGCCGCTCATCTGCTCCGGGCTGGTGGCCTGGAAGCCGTAGAGATGCTCGATCTCCTTGAACATTTCGCGCGCGCCGGCATAGCCCGAGCGCTGCATGCCTTCGATCCAGCGCGGGTTCCAGTTGCGCGCGTTGAGCTCGGTGGCCAGCCAGGTACGGGCATCCACGGTCTGCTCTTCGCCGGCGCGGCGCAGGTTGTGCAGCCAGAAGCGCGGCGCCTGCCCGCTGACGGCACGCGTGGCCATGTTGAGGCCGCCGGCGTACTGGTAGGTATCGTCGTTGTCGAGCGCGCCGTAAAGCGTGCTGGCGCGCGAGAACAGCACGGCCTGGTTGGATTTGAGGTGGCTGGCCAGCGCCTGCGGCGCGGTCTCGCCCCAGCCCTCGCCGGAGAACGCAAAGTTCATGTAGCGCAGGTACTGCCGCGCCAGCGCGCCCGGCGGCTCGCCGGCCTGCGCCGCGTCCTTGCTCTGCTCCACCATCTGCTGCACGCCGATGCTGTAGTTGCCGGGCTTGGCGGCGAACACGCGGGCGCGGGCCAGGCGCGCGGCCAGTTGCGGCTCCACGCCGGCCGCCAGCAGCGTGGCCTGCGCTTCGCGGTCGTGGCGGCTGATGGCGTTGTCGCCGGCGGCGGCGGCCAGGCGCGCGGCCTTGTCCAGCAGCGCCACCTTGTCGCCGAAGCCGTCGCGGTAGATGCCGGAGATGGTGAACAGCACATTGACGCGCGGGCGGCCGAGTTCGGCATCGGGGATCAGGCGCACATCCTCCACCACGCCGCGCGCGTTCCAGACCGGCTCCACGCCCATCAGGTAGAGCGCCTCGCTCTCCATCGCGCCTTGGTGGCGCTCGGTCTCGCCGTACCACAGCACCATCGAGACCTGCTCGGGCGCCTTGCCGGTTTCCTCGCGATAGCGCGCGAGCGTCTGCGCGGCCAGTTGCTTGCCGAGCTGCCAGGCCGCAGGCGTGGGGATCAGCGCGCCGTCGAAGGCGTGCAGGTTGCGCCCGGTGGGCAGGCCCTGCGGGGTGCGCACGGGGTCGCCCAGCGGCGCGGTCGGCAGGTAGCGGCCGGACAGCACGGTCACCAGGCCATCCAGCTCGCGGCGCGGCGATTCGCGCAGATTGGCCAGCCAGGCGCGCGTACTGGACAGTGCAGCTTTTACCTTCTCCGCCAGCGGCGGCGGCAATGGCGCATCCGCGGCGCCGTCCGGCTCGCGGCCTTCCGCCAAAGCGCCGGCCCAGCGCGAGAGCGCGTCCTTGCCGAGCACCCGCGTCTCGCTCGCGTCGAACGCGCTTTCCAGCACGGTGGCCAGCGCCTGGCGCTGCGCATCCAACGGCGGCAGCTCGCCCAGCGTGTGAATGCCCAGCGGCACCGGCTCGGCTTCTACCTTATGCAAGAAGCGGTGGATCACCGGCTCGACCTGCTCCCATGGCGTGCCGGGATCCAGCCCAAGCTGGCGGTCCAGCCCGAGGGCGCGGATCTGCGCCAGCGCCTGCAGGCGGTATTGGTCCGCCAGCGCCGGGGAGCTGTCGGCGGCGGCCTCCTGCTGCTCGATCACCGCGTCGAGCTTGGCCAGTTTGTCCGGCCAGCCGGCGCGGGCGATCAGCGGGGTCAGGTGGCTGACCAGCACGGCGGCGCTGCGGCGCTTGGCCTGGATGGCTTCGCCGCCGCCGTCCTGGATGTAGTAGTAAGCGTTGGGCAGGTCGCCCAGCAACACCTCGGCGCTGTCGTCGCCGCTTTGCCCCACCTGCTTGCCAGGCAGCCATTCGAGCGTGCCGTGGCGGCCCACGTGGACCATCGCGTCCGCGCCGAAGGCGTGGCGATACCACAGGTAGGCAGCGATATAGGAGTGCGGCGGCGGCGTCACCGTATCGTGCGAGCTGTCCATCGCTCGCGCGAAGGTCGAGCGCAGCGGCTGCGGGCCAACGAACAGATTGCCGAAGCGCAGGCCCGGAATCACGAAATCCTGCCCGCCATGGCCATCACTCACCAGCATCAGCGGATTGCGCTCGGGCGGGCCCCAGGCGGCCACCACCGACTGGCGAAACGCCGCCGGCAAGGCATCGAACCAGCGCTTGTACTGCGCCATCGGCAGCAGCGTAACGCGGCCGCGCGACACCATCTCGGCCAGTTCGCCGGGCGACCATTCCTCCATATTGCGGCCATTGCGCTCCAGCAGCGCGGTCAGCTCGGCCGTGTCCGGCAGCGTGGCGCCCGTGCGGTAGCCCGCCTCGCGCAGCCGCGCCATGACCTGCACCAGCGAGGGCAGCGTGGCCAGGTAGCTGGCGCCGATATTGCCGCGGCCCGGCGGGTTGTTGTAGTAAAGAATGGCGACGCGCTTGTCCGCCGCGGGCTTGTCCTGCAGCGCGATCCAGCGCCGCACGCGGGCCACCGCCGCGTCTGCCCGCTCCGGCACGGCACGGCTGGCCTTGGCGCCGTGTTCGTCCTCCAGCGTGGCGAACAGGATCGGCTCCGAGGCGCCGGCCCGCTCGGGCGTGTTAAGCAGCAGCGGCAAGCGCTCGCCGCCAATGCCGCGCGCATCGGCCCGCCAGCCGGACTGGCTGTCGCGCGTGGCGATCAGGTTGATGGCATGCAGGCCGTGGCGCTCCAGCCAGGTCTTGTCCTCGGCGCGGCTGATGGTGAGGTTCAGCGTCAGCAATGCCCGCAGCGGGCTTTGGCCGTCGACCGTGAGCATCGGATCCAGCCCGGACAGCGGCCAGCCGAACACCGGCACCGCGCCGATGCCCTGGCGCTCCAGCGCCGCGATCAGCGCATCGATATGCGCGAGATCCTGCTGGCGATAGTTGCTGGCATAGAAGGCAATGCCGACCAGCGGTGCGCCGGCCGGCAGGCCGCTTGCACCGGCACGGTACCAGGCGAGATAGTCTTTGAGCGTGGCAAACGCTTGCGCTGCGCGTGGATGATAGACGCCGGCCGCGGGCAGCGGGCGCGGCGGCGGCACGGCGATAGCCTGCTCGCCGCGCACGGCGGCCACCAGCCATGCCATCCAGCCCGCGAGGTTATCGGCGCCGCCGGCGCTCCAGTAAGCCTCGGCGGCCTGGTTGCGCGCGGCGTCCAGGCCAACGCCCCAGGCGGCCTCGGCGGACGCTGCCGGCGCAGCCAGCACCAGCGCGCCGCGCTGCCGCGCCTGGCGCACGGCCGGCGCCATCTGGCGCAGCACGGCCGTGGGGACGAAGTACGCGTAGATGACATCGGCGGCGGCGGCCTGCGCGGCATCGGGCGCTGCCGTCACGGCGTCCAGCACCACCCTGCCCGGCCCGGCCAGCTCGCGCAGGCGCGCTTCGGCAGCGGGCAGCAGGTGCGTATTGGTGGTGACCAGCAGCACACGTACCGGGGCAGGCTGTCCGGGTTCGGCGGCGCGGGCATGGCCCGGGCCGCCGAGGCATGCGCACAGCAGCCCGAGCATCATCAGCAGCCAACGCTGCCACAGCAAAACCCGCCGCGCCGAAGCCATCAACGCGCGCCCGGGGCCGAGGCCGCGCCGGCCGCGGCGCCTTCCGGCACATACACCACGCTGCCATCCGGCAACTGGTAAGCCACGCCCAGCCGGGTGCCCTCGCCCGTCTTCTGCCGCGGGGACATCTTGCTGACCTTGACCTCCTTGCGGTTCTTCTCCAGCCATTGCAGCTCGCCGGTGCGCGGATCGCGCTGGACCAGGGTGAACTGCGAGTCGGGATTGAGCAGCTGAGTCAGGCTGAACGCTTGCGTGAGCGCCACCATCAGGCCCACGGCAAAGACGATGGAGGCATCGAACAGGTTGGCCACGCCGGCCAGCGGGTCTTCCCGATGCACCGAGGCAAGCTCGCCCAGCGCGCGGCGCCGCCGCACGAAGCGCCGCCGCCTGAACTGGTGTCCCTGGCTCTCGTCCATCAGGCCTGGGTCCCGGCCAGATGGATGGCGGCGCGCGTGTGTGCCGCGGGCGCCACTGGTTCGGGCATGGCCCGCAGCACCAGCTCGCACAGGTTTTCCATTTCCTTGAGATCGCTGCGCGCCCAGCGCTCGCGCGTGAGCGTCAGCACGTAGGCGATGCCGCCCAGCACCAGCCCGCAGACGACCGCGCCAAAGCCGATCACCAGGTGGTTGACCATGCCGGCCATGTCGCCGCCGAGCAGCGATTGCAGCGCCGGCCCGAGCGGGATGATGGTGCCGGCCAGGCCCAGCATCGGCGCGATGCGCACCAGCGTGCGGGTCAGGTCAAGCCGGTTGGCCACGCGCATTTCCTCGCGCTGCAGCGTTTCGTCCAGCCACAGGTCAAGGTGTTCGTGCGAATCGAGCCGGGCGAGCCGTTCTTCCAGCATGCCCCAGAAGCGGGCTAGCGAAGGCGACAGCAATGCCGCGTCCAGATGCGCCCGCGTGCCATTTTGCAGGCTGGAGGCCAGCGCGTTGGCCAGCGCGGGGAGATCGCTGCGCGGCGCCACGGCGCGGCGCCGGGACTGCACGATCAGGCTGCCGAGATCGGCTAGCGAGAGCACGAACAGCACCAGCAACGCCAGCGCGACCGGCCAGAAGAACGCCGTGGAAAGGCGGAAGAAAATCTCGGTGACGACGCTTTCCATTGTGATTGGCGGCAGTTGGGTTAGGCGGATCGGCGGGCCACAGCCAGCCCCGGCGCAGTATTGTACGTCGCAGGCGCCCCCTCATCCCAAGCCAGGACCCGCCTGCGATTACCTTGCCGCCAAGGCCTCAGGGCCAGCTGTCGCGCGCATACACGCCCGACTGCGCGCGCAGCCGCGCGGCGCGTTCGGCCACCCGGGCATCCGTGTAGAACGGCGGGTCTGCCAGTACCAGGCCGTTCTCCCGGGCTTCTTCCACCAGGATCTGCAGGTACTCGGTCATGTGCGAGGCCGTGTAGTCGTTGGTGTCATGAAAGCTCACCACGATCGGCACCACGCCCCCCGTGGATGGCAGCCGCTGCTCGGCGATGGCCACCTTGACCTGCGCGAGCTCGCTATTCATATGGGAGCGGCGACGCAGGCTGATATGCCAGCCGTAGATCTTGCCGTCGCGCGCGTTCACGTCCGACATCAGCATGCCCAGGCCGAGCTTGCGATAGACCGCCTGCACCGCATCGTTGTAGGCCCAGTTGGGCGGGCGTACCAGTTGGGCCGCGCCGCGGCATTGCGCGATGATGTCGGCCTCGCCCGACAGCAGCGACGCCTCCAGTTCTTCGGGCGACATGCGCGTGTGCGAGAGATGCCCGATCGGCAACCCGCTATGCACCGCCAGCCGATGGCCGGCGAGGCAGGTAGCGTGCATCTGCGCTTTGCCGGCCTCACCGCCGCCGCGCCTCGGGTGGGCGGTCTGCACGAAGAAGAGCGCTTTGATGCCCGGCGTCACCGGGTTATCGGCAAGCTGGCGCAGGATCAGCGGCGTGCTGCCATCCTCGCCGGCATCGGGGCCGTCGTCGAACGTGAGCAGGAAGCGGATGGGCGGGAGTGGCCGTTGCGCGCGCAGGGCGGCCAGCTGGATCGCGGGCAGCGCGCTCGCGGACATGTCGGCGAGGGCTGCCGGCGCGGCCACGCAGGCGAGACTCAGGCTGCACGCCAGGGTCCCGGCGGCGAGACGAACAATATGGGAAAAGCGCATGCGGGGCGTCCGGTTCGCCACTTCGGGCGCTCTTTGGCGCGCTGCGCGGGCAATCCGGATGAGTCTCAAGCAAAGAAAACGGGGACGAACCGCAGCCATGTGCGCGAACCGCCGCAGCGATCGCCGTGGCCCCGGCAAAAAGCAAGATGGCATTGTGCCATATCGTGTTGGCGCGCTTTTGCGCTGGCGCAGCCGAGCCCGCGCAGCGAAAAAAGCCAGGCCATGAGACATGGCCTGGCGGGCAAATCGGCAGCAGGGGGCACTGCTGCCTGCGGGTAAGGGACGCCGTTTTGGACACCCCGGCCAACAGGTTAGCGGCTCCCCCATTTTGCAAACGCAAACAACTGTGTCACTGCGCCTCACCCATTTGGCAATCCGCCAGACGATACACCTGGCGCGCGCGTGGATCGCACGGTCCGGCTCTGTCAAAAAGTGTGAAAGACAGCGGCAATGCGCAAAGCGCACAGGCATGCAGCCGAGCCAGCATCGGACGGCCATGAAGCTCTCGCTGCCACCCGGCGCAAATGTAAACAATTGTGAACGCCGAGCCGGAGCTGGCTCAGTAGGTTTCGTCCGCGGGATCGATCATCAGGTGAAGTTGCCTGGCAAGCTCGGCCAGCACCGGCTCGTCCGCGCTGCGAATCATCCATCCCGCGTAGGCGTCCGCCTGCGTGTCCCAGCACCACAGCGTAAAGCCAGCCGCTTGCAACGAGACCTGCGCGATCGCCATCAAGCCGGGCACATCCTTGCCCGCGAGGAAGGCCGCCGCGAGCGGCTCGGGCGCGCCCCAGTCCACGCGCAGGCCGACCCGGTCGCACAAGGCTTGCACACCGCGCACCACGGCGGCCGTGTCTTTCCATTCCACGTAGAAGCCCGCGGCGCCGATCGCTTCGGTCAGCGGCCATAGCAGCATATGGCCCTCGCAGCCGGTCTCGGTGCGCGCAAGCGCATGCTGGAACGCGGTCCAGTAGTTGTCCGCGGCATCCTGGTCGTGCAGAGAAATCAGCAGGATCAGCTCGCGCACGGCGTCCTGCGTTTCACTCGGGAGCACAGTGGTCATAGGCTTCTGGCAGGTTGGGAACACAGGGAACGGAAGGGGTTCGATGCTGGCAGGCCACAGCGTGATGCCGCGAGCCGACGCGGTGGTTGACTCGGATGCTGGAGCCTTGTGCGAGCATCCGAGTGGCTGAACGTCTGGCGGTGCTTTGCCCAACGCCGAGAAAATGGCAGCCCCCTATTCTGACAAAGGTTGGTGCGAGGCGCTACTACACATACACATGGAAGACGCATTGAAGGCGCGCTGATCGTCTCGCAAGACCAGCCCATACGCATTGCCTTACGGCACGAAAAACGCAAAGTTTAGGACGTGTCCTATTCGGCGGAAAAAGCCGGAAGAAAAAGATTGCCAAGCGCGCGCCGCCTTTGTTACCCTTCGCCCCGTTATCGCTTCGGAGTCATCTCCATGGACAGTTGTTCTAGTTGGCCTTACGGCCAAACCTTGAACGGCTAGGCAAGTCCAGGCGTCTTACCGCCACTGCCTAGCCGATACCGGCGGGTAGTGGTCCGTTGCACGGGTTCTCCGTGCGACCCCCTCCCAGTTCGTTGCAAATGCCTGCGGCTATCCCGCCGCGAGAATGCGTTCGTCCGCAGTTTCGCGATGCGTTATCCGCCGCTGCCTGCGCGCGCCGTCGAGCGTTAGCGCAAGGAGGCCCCATGCCGTCCATCTTCATCGCACAACATGCCTTGCTGGCGCTGCAGATCCTGCGCTGCCACGCCGGCGGGCCAGGCAGTGCCGCCGTCCTCCTGCTCACGCTGGCCCTGCCTCCCGCGCGCCGTGCCGCAGCGCGTCATGACGCCGCACAGCGGCCCCGGCCGGGCTGACGCGCGCGCCGCTGTCACGCTCACCGCATCCGGCAAAGGCGGCGCGCCGCGCCCGCCTTTGCCGCTCCTCGCCTCACTCCAGCATCGCTGCCCGGCACGCCGGGACTTTTGGGAAACCGCACCGATGAACCTGATGAAAACGCTCTTCGTCGCCTTCCTGCGCACGCGCCGGGCGACCCACCACTTCCGCCGGCTGGCGATGTTCGAGTCGCTGGGCAAGCCGGGGCCGTTGCGCACCGTGCCAGAGCAGTTGGCACAATCGCTCAAGCGCGCCGCGCGAGAGGACGTGCCGGCCGTGCTGGTACGCATGCACTCCCACGAGGACGGCCTGACCAGCGCCGAGACGGACGAAAAGCTCAAGCAGTTCGGCCCGAATGAAGTGGACCATGAAAAGCCGCTGCCGGCGTGGCTGCACCTGTGGCATTCGTACAGCAACCCGTTCAATCTGCTGCTGACACTTCTGGCGGCGATTTCCTACTTCACCGAGGACATGAAGGCGACGATTGTCATCGGCACCATGGTGACGCTGTCCACGCTGCTGCGCTTCGTGCAGGAGCGGCGCTCCAACCAGGCCGCGGAAAGCCTCAAGGCCATGGTCAGCACCACCGCCACGGTGATCCGGCGGGACCTTTCGGCCGGCGTCGCCGCCTTCAGCGCGGAGTACTTCAACGTGCACGTGCATTCCCGCCCGCCGCACAAGATCGAAGTGCCTATCCGCAAGCTGGTCCCTGGCGACCTGGTCGCGCTCTCGGCCGGCGACATGATTCCCGCCGACTGCCGCATCATCGCGGCCAAGGACCTGTTCATCAGCCAGGCGGCCATGACGGGCGAATCGCTGCCCGTGGAAAAATTCGCCGAGCTGCGCGATCGCCACGACAGCCCGCTGGAGCTCTCCAACATCGCCTTCATGGGTACCAATGTGGTCTCGGGCGCCGCCACCGCCGTGGTGCTAGCCACCGGCAACCACACTTACTTCGGCACGCTGGCCGAGCGCGTCACCAGCACCGACCGCTCGGCCACGGCCTTCCAGGCTGGCGTCAACCAGGTGAGCTGGCTGCTGATCCGCTTCGCGCTGGTGATGGCGCCGCTGGTGCTGCTGGTCAACGGATTTACCAAGGGCGACTGGACGCAGGCCTTCCTCTTTGCCTTGTCCGTCGCGGTAGGGCTCACGCCCGAGATGCTGCCGATGATCGTGACCTCCACGCTGGCCAAGGGCGCGGTGATGTTGTCGCGTCGCAAGGTCATCGTGAAGCGGCTCGACGCGATCCAGAATTTCGGCGCCATGGACGTGCTGTGCACCGACAAGACAGGCACGCTGACGCAGGACAAGATCGTGCTGGAGCGCCACACCGATGTGCTGGGCCGCATCAGCACCGACGTGCTCAAGCACGCTTACCTGAACAGCTACTACCAGACCGGCCTGAAGAACCTGCTCGACCGCGCGGTGCTCGATCACGTGGAGCTGCAAAGCGAGCTGAAGCTGACGCAGCATTACCGCAAGGTCGATGAGATCCCGTTCGATTTCGAGCGGCGCCGCATGTCGGTGGTGGTGGCCGAGCGCGAGGATCACAACGAGCTGATCTGCAAAGGCGCGGTGGAGGAAATGCTGGGCATCTGCACGCGCGTGCAGATCGATGGCGCGGCGCAAGCGCTGGACGCCGACATGCTGGCGCGCGTGCGCCAGGTGACGCACGACCTCAACGAGGAAGGCTTGCGCGTGGTCGCGGTGGCCATGAAGGAAACGCCCACCACGCAAACGCAGTACGGCGTGGCCGACGAATGCGAGCTGACGCTGGTCGGGTACATCGCTTTTCTCGATCCGCCCAAGGATTCCACGCTGCCCGCGCTCAAGGCGCTGGCCGAGCACGGCGTCACCGTGAAAGTGCTGACCGGCGACAACGAACTGGTCACCGCCAAGATCTGCCGCGAAGTGGGGCTGCCCGTCACGCGCGTGCTGCTGGGGCCGGACATCGAGAAGATGGACGCCCCAACGCTGGCCCGTGCCGTGGAAGATCACAACGTATTCGCACGCCTGTCGCCGCTGCACAAGGAGCAACTGGTGCTGGCGCTGCGCGCCAACGACCACGTGGTTGGCTTCATGGGTGACGGCATCAACGATGCGCCCGCGCTGCGCGCGGCCGATATCGGCATCTCGGTAGACAGCGCGGTGGATATCGCCAAGGAAGCTGCCGACCTCATCCTGCTGGAAAAGAGCCTGATGGTGCTGGAAGAAGGCGTGATCGAAGGCCGGCGCACCTTCAGCAATATGTTGAAGTACATCCGCATGACGGCCAGCTCCAACTTCGGCAACGTGTTCTCGGTGCTGGTGGCCAGCGCCTTCCTGCCCTTCCTGCCGATGCTGCCGCTGCAACTGCTGGTGCAGAACCTGCTGTACGACGTCTCGCAGATCGCGATTCCGTTTGATCGCGTGGACAAGGAACTGGTGGCGCGGCCGCTGCGCTGGAACCCGGGCGACATCGGCCGCTTCATGGTGGTCTTCGGCCCGATCAGCTCGATCTTCGACATCACGACCTATGTGGTGATGTGGTACGTGTTCGCCGCCAACAGCGTGGAGGCGCAGGCGCTGTTCCAGTCCGGCTGGTTCGTGGTCGGGCTGCTCACGCAAACGCTGATCGTGCACATGATCCGCACGCCCAAGCTGCCGTTCATTCAGAGCCGCGCGGCGTGGCCGCTGACGTTGGCCACGGTGGCCATCATGGCCGTGGGCATCTGGCTGCCAATGGGCCCGCTGGCGGCGTACTTCAAGCTGGAGGCATTGCCGCCGGGCTATTTTCCCTGGATGATCGGCATCGTGCTGGGCTACGCCCTGCTGGTGACGGCGGTCAAGCGATTCTATATCCGACGCTTTGGCTGGCAATAAGCTTTGGGCGGCGCCTATCGCGATGCTTGCGCGAGAGGCGCTCCGATGACATCGGCGTGACACCTGGCCGGCGTAAAAAGACGCGAGCGGCTCCATAACAATAACTTTCAAGCCCGGGAAAACCATCATGTCCCTCCAAGCCTTTCAAAACATCAACCTTGACTCGCTGCTCGACACCGCCGTCAGCCTGAGCACCGCCTTCATCCTCGGCGCGGTGATCGGCTACGAGCGGCAGATCCGCCAGCGCACGGCCGGCCTGCGCACCAATGTGCTGGTGGCGGTAGGCGCCGCCATCTTCGTCGACATGGCCAACCGCATGGCCGGACACGACGGCGCGGTGCGCGTGGTGGCCTATGTGGTCTCGGGCATCGGCTTTCTCGGTGCCGGCGTGATCATGCGGGAAGAAGGCAATGTGCGGGGGTTGAATACCGCGGCCACGCTGTGGGGATCGGCGGCGATCGGCGCCAGTGCGGGGGCGGACCTGATTCTCGAGGCCGGGCTGGGCTGCCTGTTTGTGCTGGCGGCCAATACCCTGTTGCGGCCGGTGGTGAATCGCATCAACCAGCAGCCAATGGATACGACCGCGGTGGAGGTGACCAACACGGTCTATGTGATTGCGCCGCGATCCACGCAGAAGCTGGCGTTGCGCTTGCTTGAAGATACGCTGGAGGCGGGGAACTACCCGACCCGGGACCTGGAGGTGCATGCGTTCGGGGATAGCGATGTCGAGATTGAAGCGGTGCTCACGTCGACCTCTGTCGATGGGGATGTGCTGGATCGATTGATGGCGGAGCTGGCGGAGTCGGAGCATATTCATCAGGCGTTTTGGAGTCCTAGTACGACGGATTGAATTTGGTTGGCTTGTGCTTGTGGTCTATTTGGGGCGGCGTTGGTTTTTGGGCCCAAGGGCAGCACATTGGGCTCTTGTTGCTTGATTGCGCTTTTATTTTGCGGCGTTGGCTTTTGGACCCAAGGGCCATACGACATCCCCCTGCGGGGGCTGCCGGTCACTTTTCTTTGACCGGCAAAGAAAACTAACGAAAAGAAAGCCGCCCCTGCCGGGCGCAGAGCAATCACGCTTGTGGGCCTCGGCGGTTGCGTCGTACGGCCCGGAGTGCTGGCTAGCCGATCCTGCCGGCCCGAAGGACATCGAACTTGCATAACCCAATGGTCACGTGGTGGTGCCCCTGATCGCTTTGCGCGGTGAGCGTTCGGCCATCTGCCGTTCGCGGTGTGCAGCGCCACGATCCTGCCTGCCTTGGTGGTTTCGTCGTTTTGTCTCTTACGGTGGCCGCCCGGCCATTTGATGCCCTGCCGTACCGGCGCGAGGGGCACCTCTCTACCAACTCCCCTGGTTTCGTGGTGGGCACCGTGGCCCGTCCGCGAGGGCCGCGCTCGCGCCCACGGCGCTTGTCCTCCGAGACAAAACCACGAAACCAGCCACACCCGAAACGGCGCAGCCCCTCGCACCGCGAACGGCAGATGTGTGAATGGTCACCGCAAGCGAGGTCAGGGGCTGCACGACGTAACCCATGGGTCATGCAGAAATGATGGCCTTGGGGCCGGTAGGATTCGCCAGCCAACACTCCGGGCCGTACGACGCAACCGCCGAGGCCCACAAGCGTGATTGCTCTGCGCCCGGCAGGGTCGGCTTTCTTCTCGTTAGTTTTCTTTGCCGGTCAAAGAAAAGTGACCGGCAGCCCCCGCAGGGGGATGTCGTATGGCCCTTGGGTCCAAAAGCCAACGCCGCCCCAAATTACCCCCATCCCCCCAAACCCTTCCCCCCCCTCCCCCCTTGACATCCCCCCTCCCCCCTCCTATCCTCCCACCTAAATTCCCTAAGTAAGATCATCGTTCTATTCTACAGAACACAAAAAACCATCCGCCAGTGCCATGCACCACCCCAATCCGGAGACACAATGAAACGCTTCCCCTCCTCCCTCCGCGCCCTGCTGCTGCTCGCAGTCCCCGCCCTGCTCGCCGCAGGCGCCATCCCCGCTGCCGCGGACACCTATCCGAGCCAGCCGGTGCGCCTGGTGGTCCCCTTCCCGCCGGCCGGCGGCACCGACGTCATGGCGCGCCTGGTGTTCAACAAGGTGGGCATGACCACCCACTGGAACGTGGTGGTGGAAAACCGCGCTGGCGCGGGCGGCAATATCGGCATGGACGCGGTGGCCAAGGCCCGCCCCGATGGCTACACGCTCGGCATGGGCCAGACCGCCAACCTGGCGATCAATCCCACGCTGTACCCCAGGATGCCCTACGACGCGGTCAAGGACTTCACCCCGGTGGCGCTGGTTTCCGCGCAACCGCTGGTGCTGATCGTGCGCAAGGATGCGCCGTACAAGAACCTGGCCGACCTGATCACCGCTGGCAAGGCCAGGCAGCTCTCGATGGCGTCGGCCGGCACGGGTACCGTGGGCCACCTGACGGGCGAGATGTTCGCGCGCCGCACGGGCATCAAGATGCTGCACGTGCCGTACAAGGGCGCCTCGCCGGCGCTGACCGACCTGCTGGGCGGCCAGACCGACTTTTACTTCGCCACGCCGCCGATCGCGCTGCCGATGATCAAGGCCGGCAAGCTGCGCGCACTCGGCGTGACCTCGGCCAAGCGCCTGCCGCTGCTGGCCGACGTGCCGACCGTGATCGAAGGCGGCTATGCCGGCTTCCAGGCGGAGGACTGGAAAGCGCTGGTGGCGCCGGCGGGCACGCCGGCGGAGATCGTCAAGCGCGTCAACGAAGAGATCAACAAGGCCATCGCCCAGCCCGATACCATCGCCAAGATGCGTGAGGAAGGCAGCGAGCCGCGCGGCGGCTCCCCGCAAGACCTGGCCGCGTTCATCAAAGCTGAAAACACCCGCTGGGGCACCCTCGTGCGCCAGTCCGGCGCCAAGGTAGAGTAACGCCTTCGCCGCCCGCCGCGGCCGGCTTCGCCACTGCGAAGCGCCGCGGCACCGACACCTCAAAGCCTCGCCATGCAAAAACCGCTACGCCATATCCGCGTCCTCGACCTCACCAACGTGCTGGCCGGGCCCTTCTGCTGCCACCAGCTCGCCCATATGGGCGCCGAGGTCATCAAGGTGGAAACCCCCGGCACCGGCGACCTGGCCCGCCAGCTGGGCGCCGACGCCGAGCTCAACAGCCGGCTCATGGGTGTGTCCTTCCTGGCGCAGAACCCTGGGAAACGCTCCATCACCATCAACCTCAAGCACGCGAGCGGCAAGGAAGTCTTCCGCAAGCTGGTGCAGAGCGCCGACGTCCTGGTGGAGAACTTCCGCCCCGGCGTAATGGACCGCCTGGGGCTGGGCTTCGAGGCGCTCAAACAGATCCATCCCAAGCTGATCTATTGCGCCATTTCCGGCTTCGGGCAGGACGGCCCGCTGTCGGACCTGCCGGCGTACGACCAGATCATCCAGGGGATGTCCGGGGTGATGAGCATCACCGGCGACCCGCAGACCGCGCCTTACCGCGTGGGCTACCCGGTCTCCGACACCATCGGCGGCATCACCGCGGCCTTTGCCGTGGCCGCCGCGCTGGCGGATCACCAGCGCACCGAGGGTTACTTCATCGACGTGTCGATGCTGGAAGCCACCCTGGCCACCATGGGATGGGTGGTGTCCAACTACCTGATCGCAGGCAAGACCCCGGCGCCGATGGGCAATGAGAACATGACGGCCAGCCCGTCCGGCGCCTTCCACACCGGCGAGGGCCTGATCAATATCGCTGCCAACAAGCAGGAACAGTTCGAAGCGGTCTGCCGCGTGGTGGGCCGCCCGGAACTTGCCACCGACGCGCGCTTCGCGCAGCGCCAGGCGCGGCTGGCCAACCGCGCCGAACTCACGCGCGAGCTGGAGGCGGAGCTGGCGAAGAAATCCGCCGATGCGTGGTGGAAACTGTTCAACGAGGCGGGCGTGCCGGCCGGCCCGGTCTACAGCGTGCAGCAAACGCTGGATCACCCGCAGGTGAGCGGGCGCGGCATGATTGGTGAGTTTGCCGACGTGCCCGGCGTGGGCCGCGACATCCGGCTGGTGCGCACGGGCGTCAAGCTCAATGGCGAGGCCCCGTCGGTCGACACCCCGCCGCCGGAGCTCGGCCAGCACACCCGTGAGATCCTCGCCCAGCTTGGCTACGGCGAGGCGGATATCGAAACCCTGCAAAAGGAGCGCGCGGTATGAGTGAACCTACCAAGGCAAACACCGGCACCAATGACATCAACGAAGGCCAGCGCCTCTCCCAGGACTGGTGGCGCACCGAGATCATCGACATGCAGCCCGGCGAGATCCGCTACCGCGGCTATCCCATCGAGCAACTGATCGGCCAGGTGTCGTTCGCGCAGATGATCTGGCTGATGCTGCGCGGCGACCTGCCGGCGCGTGGGCAAGGCGAGTTGCTGGACGCCGCGCTGATGTCGGCGGTGGACCACGGCCCGCAAGCGCCGAGCATCGCCATCGCCCGCATGGCCGCCACCTGTGGCGTGGGCCTGAACAATGCGATGGCGTCCGCCGTCAACGTGCTGGGCGATGTGCACGGCGGCGCCGGCGAGCAAGCGGTGGAGCTGTACCAGGATGTGGCACGCCGTATCGACGGCGGCGAAACCCAGGAAGCCGCGGTCAAGGCCGCCCTGGCGGATTACCGCGACAACCACGGCAAGTTCGTGTCCGGATTCGGCCACCGCTTCCATCCGCTGGACCCGCGCGCCCCGCGCCTGCTGGCGCTGGTGGACCAGGCCGCGGCCGATGGCGTGGTCTCGGGCCGCTTCGCCACCATTGCACGCGCGGTGGAGGCCGTACTGGGCGCGGGCCGCAGCAAGCCGATTCCCATGAATATCGACGGTGCCACGGCTGTGATCTATGCGGAGCTTGGCTTCCCGGCGCCGCTGGCGCGCGGGCTGTTCTGCCTGTCGCGCTCGGTCGGGATCCTGGCGCATGCCTGGGAGCAAACGCAGCAAGGCGGCCGCAACAAGGGCCCGATCCCGCGCCAGTACATCTGGACTTACGACGGCCACCCGCCCCGGGACGTGCCGACGGCGCAGGACTGATCCAGGCTCAGGGAAAGCGCTACCGGCCAGGCACGTGGGCGGAGTCGCCCACGTCGCCGGGTACCGGGCGCGTTGATGGCGCCATCCAGGACGCCAGCGCATAGCGGTCCCGGCCAAACTCCTTGGCCGCATAGAGCGCCCGGTCGGCCGCCGCGAACAAGGCGCGCCACAGCCCTTCCACCCCCGCCGCCCCGCCCCGCAGCTCGGCCACGCCGATGCTGACGCTGGCGAACGCCGCCGACTCGCCGGGCAGCGCAATGCCGCGCACCTTTTTCAGGATCCGGTTAGCTAGCGCGGTGGCCTGGCCTTCGTCGGTATGCGGGCAGAGGATGCAGAATTCCTCGCCACCGTAGCGCCCGGCCACATCGGAGGCACGCCGCGAGTTGTCGATGGCCTCGGCGATCAGCTTGAGCACGGTGTCACCGGCATGGTGGCCATGCCGGTCGTTGACCTGCTTGAAATGGTCGATATCGATCACCAGGCAGGACAAGGGCTGGCCGTGGCGCTCCCAGGCAGCCACCAGGCTGATGGCCGACTTGTCAAGCGCGCCCCGGTTGAGCAGGCGCGTCAGCGCATCGAGCCTGGCGCCGTTTTCATTGGTGGCAATGACCTGCTCCATGGCCATGACCGTAAACCCGAACAAGGCCAGCAAGGTGCCCACCAGCGGCGCCACCAGCAAGATCCCGTTGGCACTGCTGGCATAGAACGGCCCCGAGCCCACGTTGCCTGCCAGCCCGGCGGCAAAGCCGGCCAGGTGCGTGGCCAGGTGAATCAGGCTGGCAACCACCACCAGGGGCGTGCCCACGCTGCGCCGGCCATCGTAGGCGTGCAGCAGGGTGACGACCGTCAGCACGGCCACCAGGGCCAGGCTGCCGTAGCCGATCACATGCATGCGCGCCTGGCCGCCAGCCATGCCGGCGGCGCCAACCAGCGCCAGCGCGGCCACCGTCACGCCCACCGCGAGCGTGCGATCCCACGACGCCATGCCGTAATACACCCGCACGCCGCGGTAGATCAGCAGCCTGCCGGCGATAAAGGCGGCCGCCCCGCCCGCGCTGACATAGACCAGCCTGGCTGAAGCGTTGGCCGCCAGCACCAGCCCGGCGGCCGACACCAGCAGATGCCCGAACGCCCACAGGCGCCCGGCCGCGCTAGGCCGCAAGGCGCCGAGCAGGCCCGCCGAAATGGCCAGCGTGCTGGCGTACACCACCACCATGACGACGACAATCGTTTGCTGGTCTAACTGCACGGAATTCCTTTGAAGATACCGTGTTGCCGGTGACGTTGACGGGAGGCTTCTGAGGCAGGCCCGGTTGCGTGGTCAACTTCGCAAAGGCGCATGATATCGCCACGGACGCCGACAGGGCCACCCCCGACAAGCCGGGCATCGGCCTGGCTGCCGGGCACGTCACAAGGCGCGAGGGGCAAACACCACGCTCGGACCGGTTTTGCACCGATCTGGGGCAGATCTGGGGCAAATCAGGCCGGAAACGGGAACGTGCCCCCCAGCGCCAGGGTCAGGTCGCGGGCCGCCCGCAGGACGTGCGGGCGGAAAGCCTCGTCGAAGCGCGGCGTCGGGCAGGTCAGGGTCAGCGCGCCCTTGAGTTCGCCGTCCGGGCCAAACACCGGCGACGATACGCCGGCAATCTCCGGTAGACGATCCCCGACCATCGCCGCGACGCCCTCTTCCCGTATCTTCTGGTAAAGCTCCCCCCGCGCCCCGCTGAACGCGCGCAGCACGCGGCCACCGGCGCCGCGGTTGCGTGGCAGCAGCTCGCCCGCCTTGGCATGGTCGCGTACCGGCTGGGGCGAGTCGACGCGGTACAGGCACAGGCGGTGCTCGCCCTGCTCGACGTGGTAAGCGGCGCTTTCGCGCGTGGCCTGCACCAGTTGGCGCAGCACCGGCATGACGATCAGCTCGAGCGAGAACGAAGCCGAATACACCGAGTTCAGCCGCGCCACTTCCGGGCCCAGCCCGTAGCGGCCATCGGTATGGCGCAGGATCAGCCTGGCGTGCTCCAGCGACGCCAGAAGGCGCAGCAGCGTGCTTTTGTAGAGCCCGGTGCGCTGGGCCAGCGCCACCAGGCTCAGCGTGGTGTCGCCCAGATGGAACGCGGAAAGCACGAACAAGGCCCGGTCTACGGCTACGGCGCCGCCTTCGGCGGCATGCTTGTCGGCTTCGGAGAGCTGGGCGGCTTTACGTGGCATGAAGGAAACAGGGCAGGAAAGGTCAGGAAAGCAGAAAAAAGCGGAGCGGCGGCGTGGCACAGGGCCGGCATCCCGTCGACCGGAGAAGCCAGCAGCATAGCCGCACGGAGTTCCACGGTACAGAACGGTACCAGCCTTGTCAATCGGTGCCACGAGCGGGTGTGGAGGGATGTCCCGCTGGCCAGATGCCCTGCGGCGAAGCGACGCAGGGCCCGCGCGAAGCGTGCGGCCAAGCAATAGTTGGCGGCGCCTGTCGCGCATTCACATTGGGCGCCGTCCTGCGTCAGTGATGATGGCCGCCACCATGGAATCCGCCCTGGAAGCCGCCGCGCGGCGCGCCGACAAACGACCCGCGCGAGCCGCCATGGAAACCGCCGCCCGGGCGCGGCAGGAACACGCGGTGCATGTTGTGCGCGTGATGAAAGCGATCGACAAAGATAAAGCTCGCGCCAAAGCCGACGCCAACCGGCGTCCAGTACCAAGGGTCGTAGTAGTAAGCTGGCTGCCCATACGCCACCGCGCCGCCCGAACTATCCACCATCTGCCAGGAGCCATCCGGCTGCAGGCAGGCCAGCCCCACCACCTGCTGCAGGTAGCCGTCGATCTCCACCTGCCCCGCCATCTGCTGGCAAGGCGACGAATAGCCATTCCATGCGTCCGCGGCTACCGCCTGCGCCGCCGCGGGCGCGCTCAGGCCGAGGCCGGCAAGTAACGCCGCCACGGCACCCAGAGCCTTGCTCATGATGTCATCCCGGGATCGAATGCCCGACGTTGCGATGCGCCGGGCCATTGCCCGAACCGCATCCCGCGGCACATCGGTTTGCCTGCCGGCCCGCTGGCACGCTTGCGCGGCGCGCGTTCCTGCATTCGGTAAACGGATCAGGCTCCCCGTTTATTCCATGCATTCCCGCTACATTTCGCGCTCCCTTGTCCCTTGTCCCTTGCTATTGCCATGCCTGCGGATCGCCGCCCAGGCTCGCGCAGACGTCGCCGGCGATGGCGCGCAGCCGCGCTTCGGCCAACTGGCCGGAGAGCGCATAGCCGGCCCCGCCGCTGACCCAGTAAAAGGTGCGGCGATCCGCCTGGCGCAGCACGCCAAGCGTGGCCAGGGCGGGCGCGGCCGGCGTGATGTAGAGCGTGAGCCGCTCGCCGGCCGGGTCCTGGTACATCAGCTGGGCGGCCGGGCCTGCCTCGCCCGCCAGCAGGCGCCCGCCCAGCAGCGTGAACCCGTATTCGTCCAGCGACGGAATGGTGAGCGTACGCGCGAGCCGGCGCGACAACCACGCGCGCAGGTGCGCCTGGTCGGCTGCCGCCACCTCGACCGGATGACGCTCTTCAGGCGCGAACACCACATAGGCGGCATCGGCATGGCGCGCAAATGCGTTGGGGTCCGCGCTGGCGCCTGGCAGCCACGCCACGCCGAATGCAAGCGCCAGGCCAGCCATCACCCAGCCCGTGGCGGCGAGCGCACTGCGCCACCACGGCACGCGCGCCCGCACCAGCACGTAGCGCAGGTCCGCCGGCAGCGGGAACAAGGCCTTGAGCGCGGCGTTCTGCTGGGCATAGTGCTCCGCCAGCTCCGCGGCCCGCGCGTCATGCGCGAGGGCCGCGCGCAGGGCCGCCCCCTCGGCCTCGGGCAATTCGCCGTCCACCAGCGCGCACAGCCGCGCCAGGTCGGGTGCGGGCTCGCTGGCGTTCGGGTCAGGGATGTAGCCGGGGCCGTGGTCGTCGTTCATGGCTTGTTCCTCACCACCCTCAGCGGTACGTGCCGCTCGCCGGCGCCACCCGTGCCACCCATGCCACCCATGCCACCGGAGCCGCCGGCGCCATCGGCCAGCAGTGCGCGCAGATGCTCGCGCGCGCGGGACAGGCGCGACATCACCGTGCCCAGCGGCACGTGCAAGACCGCGGCGGCTTCCTGGTAGCGCAGGCCCTCCAGCACGATCAGCAGCAGCACCTCGCGCTGCTCGAGCGGCAGGCGGTACAGCGCACGCTGCACATCGCGCAGCATCAGCCCGTCGACTTCGCTGGCGGGGGCCGCCTGCCGCTGCCAGAGCGGATCGTCCGCGTCCAACGCCACTTCGCGGCGCCGGCGCAACTGATCGATGAAGAGGTGGCGCAGCACGGTCAGCATCCAGGCCCGGGCCTGAATGCCCGCGGGCAGCCGCTTGCCTTGGGCAAGCGCGCGCTCCGCGGTGTCCTGCACCAGGTCATCAGCCCACGCCGCGTCGCCGGTGAGCGCGCGCGCATAGCGCCGCAACTGCGGAAGCCAGACCGCGATGTCGTCGCCAACGCTCACTGCTGACAGGACATGGGGGGCGCATCCGCAAGCATCGGGGCGGGGATCAATATCCCCTCGTCCCCATGCCGCCGGTGCCAGTCGTGCCGCGGCTGCCATCGCGCGAGGCCGAGGCGCCGCCGGACCCGTCGCCACCGCCATCGGAAAAACACGCAGCCACCGCCATCAAGGCTAGCAGCAGGGCAGAAACCAGGCGGAGCGCTTTCATGTTGGTCTCCTTGACGGGCGGGCCGCATGGTGGCGCCATCGGGTGATGCCGCCGCTCGGTCCTGCCCACCCGAGTAAACGCGTGGCGCCCCGGTTTTATTCCGCAAAGCGGATGTTTTGCCCCCGCTCCCACGGTGCGCGCAGCATGGCCCACATCTTGGGCCGGCCCGTGCGGTGCACGGTACGTCGAGACGCTTCTTGCTTTGTCATGCAAGTGATCTAGAGTGGTGTGATGCACCATTTCGCCCGGCTGTGGCGGTGCCGGAAGGGCCACAGCGTGCAAGGACACGATGAAGTGATCGCGCAATGGCCGGCATGTGTGCACTGACACGGGCTCGCATTCAGTTTGCGGAAATCACCTCCTTCCACCCTCTTCGCCTTCGTCCTGCCACGCGGCATGGCAAGGTCGGGCATCCAAGCTTTCGCGGCCTCTCCCGCACGCCGCGCGAGGCTTGGGGCCATCGCCGGCGCCCCGATCGCCACGTCCGTCCCTAACCGAATCCACGACAACCGCCCACCGGCAGGCAAGGCCGGGGCGGCAGTTGCTCACCTCCCAGGCGCCAGCCGGCACAGCCGTTGCCGGCGCGCGACTCCGATCATCGTGCCGTGTAGCTGCGCTCTGCCTGTCCATGCCAGGTGGCCAGCGCGTGCGCGTGTTTTTGCTTTCCGTCCACTTCCACCGATTCCGAGGTCCCTTCATGCGCATCGAGCGGGTTCCCTTTCGCCATATCAGTGCCGCGACGGTTGCCGTAATTCTTGCTGCATGCGGACAGAAGCCCGCCGCGCCGCCGCCGCAGACGCTGGAGGTCGGCGTCGTCACCGTCAAGCCGGCCACCGTGCCCGTCACCTCCGAGCTGCCGGGCCGCACCAGCGCGTACCTGGTCGCGCAGGTGCGCGCGCGGGTCGACGGCATCGTGCTGCGCCGCGAGTTCACCGAGGGCGATGAGGTCAAGCTGGGCCAGCGCCTCTACAAGATCGACCCGACGCCCTACATTGCCGCGCTCAACAATGCCAAGGCCGTGCTGGCGAAGGCACAAGCCAACGTGGGCACGCAGGACGCACTGGTCCAGCGCTACAAGATCCTGGTGGCGTCCAACGCCGTGAGCAAGCAGGACTACGACAACGCCGTGGCCGCGCTGGGCCAGGCCGTGGCCGACGTGGCATCGGGCAAGGCAGGGGTGGAAACCGCGCAGATCAACCTGGGCTATACCGATGTCGTATCCCCCATCAGCGGGCGCAGCGGTTTGTCGCAGGTGACGCCGGGCGCCTATGTGCAGGCCAGCCAGGCCACGCTGCTGACCACGGTCCAGCAACTGGACCCGGTCTACGTCAACCTGACGCAATCGAGCGTCGAGGGGCTGCGGCTGCGCCGCCAGATCCAGGAGGGCCGCCTGCAGACCGCCGGCGCCAATGCCGCCAAGGTCACGCTGCTGCTGGAAGACGGACGCGCCTATCCGCAGCCCGGCCAGCTCCAGTTCACCGACGTGAGCGTGGACCAGAGCACGGGATCCGTGACGGTGCGTGCGATCTTCCCGAACAAGGATCGCGTGCTGCTGCCCGGCATGTTCGTGCGCGCGCGCATCGACGAGGGCGTCAACGACAAAGCCATCGTCGTGCCGCAGATCGGCGTCACGCATGACGCGAAGGGGCAGGCCGTGGCGCTGGTCGTCGGCCAGGACAACAAGGTGACGCAACGCCAGATTGTGACCACCGGCACCTACGGCAGCGGCTGGGTGGTGGACAGCGGCCTGCAGCCGGGCGATCGCGTGATCGTCAACGGCGTGGAAAAAGCCAAACCGGGCATGACGGTCAAGCCGGTCGAAGCCCAGGTACCGGCGCAGCCGGCCTCCGGCGCGCAGGCCATGGCTGGCGCCGGCGCGCCAGCGGCATCGGCGCCTTCCGCAGCATCGGCAGCATCGGCCGCGCAATAACCGGGAGCCAGCTTCATGGCAAAGTTCTTTATCGACCGGCCGATTTTTGCGTGGGTGATCGCGATCATCCTGATGCTGGCCGGCCTCGCCGCGACCACCACGCTGCCCATTGCCCAGTACCCCACGATTGCCCCGCCGGCCGTGCAGATCAGCGCCACCTACCCCGGCGCTTCCGCCAAGACCGTCGAAGACACCGTCACGCAGGTGATCGAGCAGCAGATGAGCGGCCTGGACCACCTGCTGTACCTGTCGTCGACCAGCGACGACTCCGGCACCGCCACCATCACGCTCACTTTCGCGGCCGGCACCAACCCGGACATTGCGCAGGTCCAGGTGCAGAACAAGCTGCAACTGGCCACGCCGCTGCTGCCACAGGCCGTGCAGCAACTGGGCACCAAGGTCACCAAGTCGAGCAGCAGCTTCTTGCTGATCCTCGCCTTCGTGTCCAAGGACGGCAGCATGGGCCGCTACGACCTGGCGAACTACGTGGCGTCGAAGGTGCTGGACCCGGTCAGCCGGATCGACGGCGTCGGCACGGTGACGCTGTTCGGCTCGCAGTACGCCATGCGGATCTGGCTCGACGCAACCAAGCTGAACAACTACAGCTTGACCCCGATCGACGTCAAGAACGCGGTGGCCGCGCAGAACGTGCAGGTCGCCGGCGGCAGCCTGGGCGGCACGCCGTCGGTGCCGGGCCAGATGCTGCAAGCCACCATCACCGAGGCCACGCTGCTGCAAACCCCCGCGCAGTTCGGCAATATCCTGCTCAAGGTGAATACCGACGGCTCGCAGGTGCGCCTGAGGGATGTGGCGCGCATCGAGCTGGGCGGCGAGAACTATAACTTCGACACCAAGTACAACGGCCAGCCGACCGCGGCCTTCGGCATCCAGCTCGCCACCGGCGCCAACGCGCTGGCCACGGCCAAGGCGGTGCGCGCCAAGATGGCCGACCTGCAGCGCTACGCACCGCAAGGCGTGGTGGTGGAGTATCCGTACGACATCACGCCGTTCATCACGCTGTCGATCGAGGAAGTGATCAAGACGCTGATCGAGGGCATCGTGCTGGTGTTCCTGGTGATGTACCTGTTCCTGCAGAACCTGCGCGCCACGCTGATCCCCACCATCGCGGTGCCCGTGGTGCTGCTGGGCACCTTCGCGGTGATGTCGGTGGTTGGCTTCTCGATCAACACCCTGTCGATGTTCGGCATGGTGCTGGCCATCGGCCTGCTGGTGGACGATGCGATCGTGGTGGTGGAAAACGTCGAGCGGGTCATGGCCGAGGAAGGCTTGTCGCCGCGCGACGCCACGCGCAAGGCCATGGAGCAGATCACCGGCGCGCTGGTGGGCGTGGCCCTGGTGCTGTCGGCGGTGTTCGTGCCGGTGGCATTCTCCGGCGGCTCGGTGGGGGCGATCTACCGGCAGTTCTCGCTGACCATCGTTGCCGCCATGGTGTTGTCCGTATTGGTGGCCCTGATCCTGACGCCGGCGCTGTGCGCGACCATGCTCGAGCCGATCCCGAAGGGCCACCACGATGAAAAGACCGGCTTCTTCGGCTGGTTCAACCGCACCTTCGCCAGGAGCCAGAAGAAGTACCACGGCGGCGTGGAGCATGTGATCCGGCGCTCGGGGCGCTGGCTGATCATCTACCTGATGGTGATCCTGGTGGTGGGCTTGCTGTTCGTGCGGCTGCCGAAAGCCTTCCTGCCCGAAGAGGACCAGGGCACCATGTTCGTGCTGGTGCAGGCGCCCGTGGGTTCCACGCAGGAGCGTACCGCCAAGGTGCTGCTGGATGTGCAGCAGTACCTGCTCAACAGCGAGAAAGAATCCGTGGAGGCGGTGCTGACGGTTAACGGCTTCAGCTTTGCCGGCCGCGGCCAGAACTCGGGCCTGGTGTTCGTGCGGCTCAAGGACTTCTCCCAGCGGGAGTCCGCCAACCTGAAAGCACCCGCTTTGGTCGGGCGGATTTTCGGGCACTTTGCGGGATACAAGGACGCCAACGTGTTCCCGTTGAACCCCCCTTCCATTCCGGAACTCGGCACGGCCGCAGGCTTCGACTTCGAGTTGCAGGACCGTGCCGGCGTGGGCCACGAGAAGCTGATGCAGGCGCGCAACATGCTGCTCGGCATGGCGGCCAAGGACGCGCTGCTGGCACAGGTGCGCCCGAACGGCCTGAACGACACCCCGCAGTTCAAGGTCGACATCGACCGCGAAAAAGCCAATGCGCTGGGCGTCAGCGCCGCCGACATCGACCAGACCTTCTCGACCGCCTGGGCGTCGCTATACGTGAACAACTTCCTCGATACCGACAACCGGATCAAGAAGGTCTACGTGCAGGGCGAACCGAGGTTCCGCATGAACCCGGAGGACCTGAACGCGTGGTACGTGCGCAATGCGGCTGGCACGATGGTGCCGTTCGGCGCCTTCGGCTCGGGGGCGTGGATCTTCGGGTCCCCCAAGCTCGAGCGCTTCAACGGCATTCCGGCGGTCGAGATCCAGGGCTCGGCGGCGGCCGGCAAATCGACCGGCCAGGCGATGAACGCCATGGAAGCCATCGCGCAGAAGCTGCCCGACGGCATCGGCTACGAATGGACCGGCTTGTCGTACCAGGAGCGCCAGTCCGGCTCGCAGGCGCCACTGCTCTATGGCATCTCGATCCTCGTCGTGTTCCTTTGCCTGGCCGCGCTGTATGAGAGCTGGTCGATCCCGTTCTCGGTGATCATGGTGGTGCCGCTGGGGATTTTGGGCGCGCTGCTGGCCGCCACCCTGCGCGGGCTGGAGAACGACGTCTTCTTCCAGGTCGGCCTGCTGACCACGGTGGGGCTGTCGGCGAAGAACGCCATCCTGATCGTGGAGTTCGCCCGCGACCTGCGCGACCAGGGCATGAGCACCGTCGACGCGGCGGTGGAGGCGGCACGCCTGCGCTTGCGCCCGATCCTGATGACATCGCTGGCCTTCATCCTTGGCGTGCTGCCGCTGGCGCTCAGCAATGGCGCTGGCTCCGGCAGCCAGCATGCGATCGGCACCGGCGTGATCGGCGGGATGCTGACCGCCACCTTCCTCGCGATCTTCATGATCCCGATGTTCTTCGTCGTGATCGGCAAGTTCAGCAAGACCAAGCACAAGCCGGGGTCGCCGCCTGCGCCCGTCCCGTCCGGCCATGCGGGCGGCGGCAATGACGATGGCAGCGATAGCAGCGATGGCGGCGCCGGCACGCCTGGCCAAGGACATTGAGATGCCCAGACTCGCACTGATCGCCGCCGCCACCGCCATCCTGGCCGCCGGCTGCACGCTCCAGCCGCGCTATGAGCGCCCCGCCGCCCCCGTTGCCCCCACCTTCCCGGCCGGCGGCGTCTACGACACCCAGCCGGAAGCCGCCAGCGCCACGGCCAACACACCGGCCACGGAGATCGGCTGGCGGGACTTCTTTGCCGATGCGCGCCTGCAGCGCCTGCTGGAACTCGCGCTCAAGAACAACCGCGACCTGCGCGTGTCGGTGCTGAACATGGAGGCGGCGCGCGCGCAGTACCAGATCAGCCGCGCCGGCCTGTTCCCGGCCGTCAACGCGGTGGCCTCGCAGAGCCGCTCGCGCACGCCGGAGAACCTGTCCTTCCTTGGCAAGACCATCTCCGGCGAGTATTCGGTGGGCCTCAGCGCGTCGTGGGAAATCGACTTCTTCGGCCGCATCCGCAGCCTGAACGACCAGGCCCTCGCGCAGTTCCTGTCGCTGGCGGAAACCCGCAGGGCGGCGGAGCTGGCCTTGCTGTCGTCGGTGGCGAACCAGTACCTCACCATGCTCGGCTACGACGACGCGCTGGCCGTCACGCGCGCAACGCTGGTGACGGCCGAGGAGTCTTTACGCATTACCAGCCTGCAGTTTGACGTCGGCACGGGCTCGGAGCTGGCTCTGCGCCAGGCCGAAGGCGTGGTCGAGCAGGCGCGCGCCAACCTGGAAACGGAAAGCCGGCTGCGCGCGCAGTCCGAGAATGCGCTGGTGCTGCTGGTGGGCGAGCCGCTGCCGGATGACCTGCCGCCTGGCCTGCCGCTCAACAGCCAGGCCTTGCTGGCCGACATCCCGGCGGGCTTGCCGTCCGACCTGCTGACCCGGCGCCCGGACATCGCCGCCGCGGAGCAATCGCTGCGGGCAGCCAATGCCAACATCGGCGCGGCGCGCGCGGCGTTTTTCCCGCGGGTGACGCTCACCGGCAGCGCGGGCACGCTGTCGCCCACGCTGGGCGGCTTGTTCAAGCCGGGCTCCGGCGCCTGGTCGTTCGCGCCGCAGATCACCTTGCCGATCTTCCAGGGCGGCCAGAACATCGCCGCGCTGGACCTGGCGCAGGTACAGAAGCGCATCGAGATCGCCACCTACGAGAAGGCCATCCAGACCGCCTTTCGGGAGGTGTCCGATGGCCTGGCGGCGCGCGGCACCTTCGACAACCAGATCAAGGCGCTTGAGCGCTTCACCGGCTCGCAAGAACGGCGGCTGGTGCTGTCGGACCTGCGCTTTCGCAACGGGGTGGACAGCTACCTGAGCGTGCTGACCGCGCAAAACGACCTCTACAGCGCGCAACTGCTGCTGATCAACGCCCGGCTGCAACGGCTGACCAACCTGGTCGATCTCTACCAGTTCCTCGGCGGCGGCTGGATCGAGCGCGCGGGCGACACGCCCCGCCCTTCGGACGCGCCGCTCGACTACAGCGCGAACGCGCCGGGCCCGGCGGCCGCGCCGTAGCGTGCCCGATGTGTGCCCGCTGCGGGTCCGCAGCAGGTCCGTCAGGCCAGCCGCTGGCAGCTATACGCCTCGGTCCGGTAGGGAAACGCCACGCTGGCCTTGCCGGCCAGCGCCGGGCTGCCGTCGATCACTGCCAGCAGCCGGGCGCGCACCGCGTCCTGCTCCGCGGCCGGCAGCGAGGCAATGAAGCTGACCGACATCACCCGGTCCACGATCACCTGCTGCGCAGGACCAACGTGCTCGTAAGGCAGGCTGGCCAGCCCCAGCTCGCCGAAGCCGCTGGCCGGGAACACCTTCTTCCAGTCACCCTTGTAGAAGCGTGGCGCGTCACCCTCGAGCGGGGTCATGATGGCGGTCAGCTGCGCCACCCAGTCGACCGACTCATCGCGCACGTTCCACACCAGGCCGAGCTTGCCGCCCGGGCGCAGCACACGGCCGATCTCGGCCATGGCCGCAGCGTTGGCAAACCAGTGGAACGCCTGCGCGCAGACCACCGCGTCGACGCTGGCGTCGGGCAGCGGGATGGCCTCGGCCGTGCCCGCCAGCGCCTGCACGGCGGGCAAGGCGGCGCTTAGCTGGGCGCGCATCGCCGCCACGGGTTCCACCGCGATCACGCTGGCGCCGGTGGCCAGCAGCAGGCGGCTGAACTTGCCGGTGCCGGCGCCCAGGTCCAGCACCATCTTGCCGGGCTGCAGGCCGAGCTCCGTCGTCAGCCAGGCGCCAAGCGCGCTCGGATAGTCGGGGCGCCCGCGGGCGTAGGTATCGGCCTGGCTGGAAAAGCCCTGGGCGGCGGCGTGGTGGATGTCGGTCATGGGTGCGTCTCTCTCTCGTGCGTTGGACAGTCACTCCGGAGCCAGCCCCTTGCCGCAGCGGCCCTGGCGTGGAGCAAGGAAGTGGAACTAGAACGAAGGCACCGGGTTCTCGCCCTGGCTGACCTGGTACTTGCCGTCCTGGAAGCGATAGCGCACCACCGCATCCAGCGATTTGCGCCGCGGCTTGGCCGCGCCTCCCGGTACTTTGACCTCCTGGCCCCGGAACGTCACGGTCAGGTCACCCGGCGTGTCCGCGCCAAGGGCAAATGCCGGTTTGCCCTCTACCGCATAGCAAACCTGCTCGCCGGCGTCCTGGCTATCCGTGCCGCGTTCCGCGAGCACGTCGGACTTGCCTGACAGCGCCTCGTCGCATGGCTCGAGCGCGCCGGAATTCTCCGCGCTCATGGCCTCGCCGCCCAGCAAGGTGGAGATCTGCCCCGGCGACAGGCGATAGAACGACGCCCAGCTGCCGCAATAGCCTTGCCAGCAACCGCCCCAGGTCAGCGTGAGCGCAAAGTCCGTGGCCGATATCTTCGCGATCGACGACTCGCCAAGCGAGCCTGGCCCGCCTGAGAAGTCGTAGCCATCGACACGCCGGCTGAGCTGCCAGCCGCCAGGGCTTTCGCCACTGGCCGTGGCCTCGCGCGTAAAGAAGTACGCGCCCAGCCAGGCACCCGCCGCGCGGCTATTGTTGCGCGTGCCCCCTTCCTCCACCACCATGCCCTCGGTCAGCATCACCGCATGGGTGTCGTCCAGCCGGATCACCTGGATCGGCTTGACATCGATGGTGCCCTCCACCAGCGGCGGCTCGCCCGTGCCCTTGTAGTCCGGGTCCGGCAACGCGGCGCGCACCACGCGGCCTTTGTCGTCGTCGCGCCAGGCGGGAAAGGCCAGCAGGATCAAGGCCTCGCGCTTGAGGGTGTCGGCCTGCGCCACCGCGGCGGAGGCCGGCGCGGCCTGCGCGGACGAAGCGCCAGCAGCCGCGGGCGGGGCCTCATGCCGCGAGCAGGCGGACAAGCCAAGGCAAAGCGCCAGGGCCGGCGCCAGCATCCGCCTCGCAATACGTCGGGAATCCGTGGAGGTAGCACGAAGCGAGCAAAAAGTCATGTTGACGGCGGGCGCAAGGGCCGCGGCTGCGCGGCCAGGGATAGGGATAGGGATAGGGAGGCAAAGCGAGAATCACGCACCGCGGGAACCGCGGGAACCGCAGGAACCGTGGAAAATGGCCACGCGGATGCCGCGCACCGCACTATCCGCGAGCCGGTCCGCGCCGTCAAGGCGGGCCGGCTGCCATCCGGGCCCTCAAGCCGGGGCGTTGGGCGTAGAGGCAGAGCCCATGGCGGCCTCCAGCGCGGGCAGGTTGCCCTCGCCAAAGCCATGGTAGTTGTCGCGCTGGACGATTTCGAAGAAGAACTCGCCGGCCTCGCGGCGCGCAAAGGCTTGCAGGAAGGCCTCGCGCGTGCCGTCGGCGCGCAGCGCGCCGTCCACCAGGATGCCGTAGCGCCGCAAGGCCGCCAGATCCAGCCCGTGGCCCGGCACGCGCGCGTCGACAGTGTCGTAGTAGGCCGCGGGCGGCTCGACAAAGCGCACGCCGTTGCGCGCCAGGGCGGCGGCGCTGGCCACCAGGTCGTCGGTCGCCAGCGCAATGTGCTGGATGCCTTCGCCGTGATGCCCCGACAGATAGTGCTCCATCTGGTCGTGGCGCTGCGTGCCTTTCTCGTAGATCGGGATGCGGATCAGGCCGCAGGGCGAGAGCAGCACGCGGGAATCGCTCGCGACATGCCAGCCGGCATTAACCTCATGGATCTCACGAAAGCCCAGCACCTTGCGATAGAAATCGAGCCACTCCTCCAGATGCCCGGGGTCGACCGCCTGCGTCACGTGATCCACGCGGGCCAGGCCGGCGCCAGCGGTAGTGGCGGCAGTATCCGTGGCGGCATGCGCCAGCGCGCGGAAATCCACGTCGTAGATGGAGATATCGCCCACGTCGCCGGGCCGCCCCTCCTTGCCGCGCCAGCGGTCGATAAAGTAGATGATGGAGCGGCCAATGCCCTGGATGGCCGGGATATTCAGCTCCATCGGGCCAACCGTGCCGGCCTCGAACGGCCATGCGCCGGCATCGACCGCGCGTGCGAATGCCGTGGCGGCATCGTTCACGCGGATGCCGACCGCGCAGATCGAGAGGCCATATTCGGAGGCATAGCGGGTGGCGAAGGAATCCGGCTCCGCGTCAACGATGAAATTCATCTCGCCCTGGCGGAACAGCTTCACGTTCTTGTGCCGGTGCTGGGCAATGGCATGAAAGCCGAAACGCTCGAAGGTGCGCCCAAGCGCCGCGGGATCGGGGGACGCAAATTCGACGAACTCATAACCCATGATGCCCAGCGGGTTCTCCCAAGGCTGGAAATCGTCGGCGCGCGGCGAAAAAACGTCTGCCGGTCGGCTCATGTCTGCTCCTTTCTATGTGGTCCGTGGTGGCTGCGGGTGTTAGCCATCATAGCAAGGGCCATGGCTTCGCTCTAGCTTGGGCGCCGTGCCCCCCGTGGCGCCGTGCCGGAGTCGGCCGGCGGCAGCCGAAGCGTAGCCGGCGCCCCGCGCGCCAACAATGCGAGCGCCCCGGACTGTCGCGCTATTCGTGCGCCAGCGCGCGATGAACGCACCAATCAAGGGTAAACACTTAGTTCCGGTGCCTTCTCCACAAAATGGTCTCATCCACCGGGGCAAACCCGAATTTCGCCCCATAAGCGCGCACATACGTCCGTCTATCGCGCATAGTGCGTATTACACCTCTTGGTTCGGCTCATTTCACCCCTTAAGCTTGCGCTACCCACCTCGCTTCCGCCTTGCGGAACAGACCGCAACAAGTAGCAAGCAACAGGCAACACGGACACCACCATGATCGACGGCAAGACCACCCTCATCGCGCATATCGGCTACCCCACCGATTCCTTCAAGGCGCCGATGATCTACAACCCCTGGTTCGCGCAGCGCGGCATCAATGCCGTCGTGGTGCCCATGGGCCTGAAAGCCGAACACTTCGCCGAGGGCTTGCGCACGCTGTTCCGGCTGACCAACCTGCGCGGCGCACTGATCACCATGCCGCACAAGGTCTCCACCATGGCGCTGGTGGACGCGCTCACCCCGACGGCCCGCATCGCCGGCGCCTGCAACGCGGTACTGCTGCGCGACGACGGCACCTTGCTCGGCGATCAGTTCGATGGCGCGGGCTTCGTGCGCGGCATCCAGCGCAAAGGCTGCCAGCTGCAGGGCGCCAGCGTGCTGGTGTCCGGCTGCGGCGGCGTGGGTTCGGCCATTGCCGCGTCGCTGGCCGGCGCCGGGGTGGCGCGGCTAGGCCTGTTCGATGCGCGCGACGCCTCGGCGCGGGCACTGGCCGCGCGGCTGCAGGCGCACTACCCGCAATTGCAGGTCGGCACGGGCTCGAACGATCCTGCCGGTTACCAGCTGGTGGTCAACGCCACGCCGCTGGGCATGAACGAGGACGATCCCCTGCCCTTCGACGTCAGCCGCATCGACCCGCAAGCCTGGGTGGGCGAGGTGGTGATGAAGACGGAGTACACGCCTTTGCTGCGCGCGGCGCTGGAGCGCGGCTGCCAGGTCCAGGTGGGCACCGACATGCTGTTCGAGATGATTCCCGCCTATCTTGAATTCTTTGGTTTTGGCACGGCGACAGCAGAGGAACTGCGCGCCGTTGCCAGGATCGCTTATTGAGTGTTTGCCATCCGCGCGGTTTTCACTGCAAATTCAACGACTTAACTGCTTAAAGTCAAAGGCGGTTTCACCTCCCCTGCGGGGAGGCGACCCGGATGGGGCGATTCAAACCTTGACGGCTCGCTTCGCATCGCGCTTGGGTGATTTCCGCCTTGGCGACGGAAATCACGGCTACACCAAATGGTTCTCTATTCCCGCTGGTTTGCTCCCCTCTCCCACTTGTGGGAGAGGGGCCGGGGGAGAGGGCCGGCGCTCGTTACGCTGTCGAGCTGGAAAAAACCACGGGCTCCGCTTTGAGTGGCTCCTAGCTAAGCCACCCCTCTCCCCGGCCCTCTCCCCCTGAGGGGAGAGGGAGCGACAGCCGTCGTCATGGCGCGCGGCTTTGGCCTGTTCGGCGGCTTCGGCTTGTGCATTGGATTTGTCAGGCCGGCGTGCCCGCCAGTTTCGCTGCGATGAACTGCAACGCCAGCCCGTACCCCTGGGTGCCGAACCCCGCCATCACCGCCTCCGCGATATCCGACAGGTAGGAGTGATGGCGGAACGCCTCGCGCTTGTGGACATTCGAGATATGCACCTCGACGAAGGGAATGGCGACCCCGGCAAACGCATCGCGGATCGCCACGCTGGTGTGGGTGAAGGCGCCCGGATTGATCAGGATAAAGCTGACGCCTTCGGTGCGCGCTGCGTGGATGCGATCGACGATGGCACCCTCATGGTTGCTCTGGAAGCAGGCCAGGGACAAACCCAGCTGGCCGGCCTGCTGACGCAGGCTGGCCTCGACATCGGCTAGCGTGGTCGAGCCATAGATCTGTGGCTCGCGCGTGCCCAGCAGGTTCAGGTTAGGCCCGTTCAGGACGAGTACGGATTTCATGGTGGTTCCTCTGTTTTCCGCTGATGGGTCTGGTTGATTGCTGCCGGCCGGTCGCCGCCGGCTTGAAGACGCCCGGCTCAGGCGTCCACCGTCTCGACAATGCGCCCGCCGCGCGCAGCTTCGGCGATGGCTTCGGTCACGCGCAGATTCTGCAGCCCGTCATGCACGGTGACAAGCGGCGCGGCAGCGCCGCGGATCACGTCGCAGAAATGCGCGAGCTGGCGCGCGAGCGGGTCCTCGCGCGTGAGCTCGACCACGCTGGCCTGGAAGGGCTTGAACCACGAGCGGTCCTGGTCGTGCGCATAGGTCTTGAGCCGCATGGTCGGCACCGCGAGCGAGCCGCGCGTGCCGGCAATCACATAGCAATCCTCGTCCGGATAGCTGGCATAGTCCGCGTTCTCCCGCGAAGTCTGCTCCCAGCTGCGCGCCGAAGCCGCGCTATCGGACAGCATGAACGTGCCGAGCGCGCCGTTGGCAAAGCGCAGGTTGATCGCCACCGTGTCCTCGACCGGAAACCGCCGCGCGGCGTTCGACGCCATCGCCTGCACAGCCACGATCTCGCCGCACAAGGCCCGCAGGTTGCCGATCTCGTGAATCATGTTGATCAGGATCGGCCCACCGCCGCTCTGGCGGCGCCACGGCGCCGCCGCGAAGTAGTCATCGGGCTTGCAGAACATCGCCGAGCCAACCACCGCCACGGGCGTGCCCAGCACGCCTTCCTGCACGATCGCGCGCGCGAGGGCCAGCAGCGGACTGTGTGCGCGGTGATGGCCGACCAGCAGCTTTGCATTGACCGCCTCGGCTGCCCGGCGCAGGCGCATGCCCTCCTCCAGGCTGTGCGCCACGGGCTTTTCAATCAGCGCCGGAACGCCCGCGCGCAAGCAGGCCAGCGCGTCTGCCACATGCAGCTTGTTTGGCGTGGCGAGGATCACGCCATCGAGCCGTTGCGCTGCAAGGAGTGCATCTAGCGAAGCGTACAAGGGCACGCCCGTAGCGCGCGCCACCTCGGCCGCGGCCGATGCGGGGTCGGCAATGGCAGCCAGCTCGCAGGCCGGGCTGGCCTGCACCAGTTCCATATGGCGCCGGCCAATCAGGCCGGCGCCGGCAATGCCGATTCTGAGCTTTGTCATTTGCTGTGCTAGTGAGGGATGACCGTGGGGGGAGCCCCGGGGGAGCCCCGCATCCGGCCGCCTGGACAGGGGCCATCAGCACAGCGTACTGTTATACGTCGATACGATAATCAGGCGTCATGGAAACTCACAATGTCCCATCGGCGAACAATGATCCCTTCCTCCGGGATCTGCGCCTGTTCTGCACCGTGGCCCGGCGCGCCAGCTTTAGCGCCGGCGCCAACGAGATGGGCCTGTCCGCCGCGCATGTGAGCAAGCGCATCGCCACCCTCGAGGCCATGCTCGGCGTCAAATTGTTCCACCGCACCACGCGCCGTGTCAGCGTGACCGCCGACGGTGAAGCGGCCTTCCTGTGGGCGCAGAAGATCCTGGATGACGTCGAGAGCATGCTGGAAGCGGTTGGCGGCGCCAGCGCGGAGCCACGGGGCCTGCTGCGCATCAGCACCAGCTTGCGGCTCGGGCGAGACCACCTCTGCCCGGCGCTGTCCCTGCTGCGCCAGCGCCATCCCGCGCTCGAAGTCTGGCTGGAACTGCTGGACCGCCGCGTCGACCTGATCGCCGAGAACTTCGACCTCGACATCCGCGTGGGCGAGATCCTGGAACCTCATCTGATTGCCCACAAGATCGCCCCGGGCAGCCGCATCCTGTGTGCCGCGCCCGCCTACCTGGCCCGGCACGGCCAGCCCCGGACGCTCGCGGAACTGGCACAGCACGACTGCCTGCCCTTTCGCGACCGCGACCAGCGCTTCGGGGTATGGCGCATGGCCGGGCCCAGCGGCATGGAAACCGTCAAGATCACCGGGCCCATGGCCTCCAACCACAGCGATATCGTGCGCCAGTGGGCGCACGAAGGCTACGGCGTCATCATGGCTTCGATATGGGACGTGGCCAGCAGCATCCGCAGCGGCGCACTGGTGCGCGTGCTGCCCGCGTACCAGCAGCCTGCCGACGTATGGGCGGTGACCACCGCGCGCGCCTCAAGCTCGGCCAAGATGCGGGCCTGCATCGATTTCCTCAAGGCGCAGCTCACGCAAGGACCACACGCGCTGGCAACCAGCCTGGAAGCCGGAGCAGCGTAGCGTGCCGCACGTTGGAAAAAAGGGCGTGAACTGACACCAACCAGCGCCGCATGACCTAAAAATCACTTTCCTGATGGAGCAGACAACCCCGGTGAGGCTGCCACGCCCCTGAGACGGACGTGGAATCCGACCTCTCCTTGCAACGGATCGGGGTGCCATCTCGCTGGTAGAAACCCGGCTTTTGCGCGTATATCGCGCAGCTTGCGCGAATAGCGCGCAAATTGCGAGAATTCGCCTTGTCGACGATCAAGGGATCGCTTAATTTCCAGCCAACAATGATTGGAGACGAAATTGGCTACTACCCTCAATGACCGTGACCTGCACGGCAAGCGCCAGACCAAGAAGGCGACCGCGAGCGGCTGGATCGGCTCGGCACTCGAGTACTACGACTTCTTCATCTATGCGACGGCGGCGTCGCTGATCTTCCCCCAGATTTTCTTCCCCTCGGGCAACCCCAAGGTCGCCATCGTTGCTTCGCTGGCAACCTACGGTGTCGGCTATATCGCCCGGCCCATCGGCGCCCTCTTCCTGGGCCACTGGGGCGACACCCACGGGCGCAAGAACGTGCTGGTGCTGTGCATGTTCCTGATGGGCTTCTCGACCGTGGCAGTCGGCCTGCTGCCGACCTACAGCCAGGTTGGCATGCTCGCCCCGGTGCTCCTGGTTATCCTTCGCCTGATCCAGGGCTTCGCTGTCGCCGGTGAAATCTCCGGCGCCAGCTCGATGATCCTGGAGCACGCGCCGTTCGGGCGCCGCGGCTACTACGCCAGCTTCACGCTCCAGGGCGTGCAAGCCGGCCAGATCCTGGCCGCCGCAGTCTTCCTGCCGCTTGCCTACTACATGCCGTCGGACGCGTTCAATGCCTGGGGCTGGCGCATTCCCTTCCTGCTGAGCGCCGTCGTGCTGCTGGCCGGCTTCATCATCCGCCGTGAAGTCTCCGAGACGCCGGCGTTTGCCAAGGAAGCCAAGGCTGGCGAAGTGGTGCGTTCGCCCATCATCGAAGCCTTCAAGTTCAGCTGGCGCGACATGGTCCGCGTGGTGTGCATGTCCCTGATGAACGTGATTCCGGTGGTAGCCACGATCTTCGGCGCGGCCTATGCGGTGCAGCCGGCGTACGGCATCGGCTTCGACAAGAGCCTTTACCTGTGGATTCCGGTGGCAGGCAATATTCTCGCGGTGCTGGTCATTCCGATTGTCGGCAACCTGTCCGACAAGATCGGCCGCAAGCCGCCGATCGTCATTGGCGCGCTTAGCTCCGGGTTGCTTTCCTTCCTCTATCTCTACGCCATCAGCATCCATAACGTGCCGCTTGCCATCGTGGCATCGCTGCTGATGTGGGGCATCGTCTACCAGGGCTACAACGCGATTTTCCCGAGCTTCTTCCCCGAGCTGTTCCCGACACGCTCGCGCGTGTCGGCCATGGCCATCGCGCAGAATATCGGCACCGCCGTCACCGCCTTGCTTCCCGCGCTGTTCGCCACCGTGGCACCTCCGGGATCGACCGATATCCCGCTGACGATCGGCGCGATTACCTTCGCCGTGACGATCGTTGCAGCCCTGGCGGCCCTGAGTGCCCGCGAAACCCACCGCATCCGCATGAGCGAACTCGGCGAGCCCAACGCCGCTCCCATGGACAAGCAGGACTACAACCGGCTGCGCGCCGAAGCCATGGGCGAGACAAAGGTGGCCCGGGCAGCCGCCTGAGCGCACCACAGCCTGGCTAGGGAGCACAGAGCAGCCGGTCCACCGCGGACCAGCGCTCTCTGAAACCAGGCTCTACTTCCGTCGCCCGTCACCGATCCGCACTTGTTGGCGATATCGGCGACATCGCGGCCCGTCACGTTCCTTTCACGCTCCTTTCACCTGATGTCGGTGCGATCGCACGCCCCGAAGGGGGCCCGTTTCTCCGAAAGCGCTGAAACACAAAAGCGCCATCGAGTGAAATCGAATTGAATCGAATAGCCGAGCCCACGTTTTAAAAAAATCAATATCAATATTGATATCCACATGAAAAGTATCTGGAGGAGTATCGACATGAACAAGAAAGCCGCCGCCCTGCTCGTTCTGGGGAGCGCCGCCCTGCCCGCATTCGCCCAGCAATCCAGCGTTACCCTGTATGGACTCGTCGACACCACCATCCGCTACAGCACCCACGCGAACGCCGCCGGCAACAGCAAGTGGGAAATGACCGATGGCGAACTCACCGGCAGCCGCTGGGGCCTGCGCGGCACCGAAGATCTCGGCAACAACCTGAAGGCCTTTTACATCCTCGAATCGGGTTTCAGCCCGGATACCGGCAGCAGCCAGCAAGGCGGCCGCCTGTTCGGGCGCACCGCGGTAATCGGCCTGGACGGCGATTTCGGCAAGCTTGCGCTGGGCCGGCAATACACGCTCGCCCACGAAATCCTGTCCTCCTACGAGGCCATGGCCTTCGCCAACAACTCCATCGTCGGCTATCAGGGCGGCAACTACACCGGCCTGCGCTACGACAACACCATCAAGTACATCAAATCGTTCGGCGGGCTGCAGGCGGCGGCGGCCTATACCTTCGGCGAGGTCGCGGGCAGCATCAAGGCCAGCAACGCCAGTGCCGGCTCGCTGGTCTACAGCGCCGGGCCCATCGAGGTTGGCGCGGTCTACCAGGTCACGCACGATGTCTCCTCCGCCTTCTTCGGCGCCGTGCCGGCCGCGCAGGCCAGCAAGCAAACCGTGTGGGGCCTGGGGGGTACCTGGAAGGCGTCGCGCGCGCAGTATTACCTGGGCTATACCAACAACCGCCTGGATGTGGCCGACTACCGCAACAACGTGGGCTATATCGGCGCGCGCGTGAATATCACCGAAGCCCTCAGCTTGATCGGCACCTTCCAGTACGACTGGCTCAAGCATGCCGGCGAGAGCGGCAAGCGCATGACCACCGCCGGCATGCTGGACTACAACTTCAGCAAGCGCACGGACGTCTATGTGGCAGTCGATTACACCCACCTGAGCGGCGCCTGGATCCCGCTGAACAGTTCGCCAAACTTCAACAATAGCGGCAATATGTTCGGCAACACGACCCGGCTGGGCTTCATGGCCGGCCTGCGGCACAAGTTCTGAGGCGCATAGCCGGACATAAACAGGCAAGCAGATAGGCCAGCAAGCATACCGACAAGAATACCGACAAGACTCGCATGCTCAATATCCTGGCGATCATCGCGCCGATCTACATCCTCATCCTGATCGGATTCGCGACGACCCGCGCCGGGCTGTTTGCCAAGGCCGACATGCGCGTGTTCGGGAAGTTCGTGATCAACCTGGCATTGCCGGCGCTGCTATTGCGCGCGCTGTCGCAACGCCAGGTTGGCGAGATTCTCAACGTCAGCTACCTGCTTGCCTATTGCATCGGATCGTGGGCGGTGATCGGCCTGGGCTATGCCTGGTGCCGGCGCGTCAGCCGGCTGAATCCGGCCACCAGCGCGTTCTATGCGATGGGCATGTCGTGTTCGAACAGCGGGTTCATCGGCTATCCCATCCTCCTGTTGACGCTGGCGCCGGTAGCCGGCGTTTCGCTCGCGCTCAACATGACGGTGGAAAACCTGCTGGTGATTCCTTTCCTGCTCTTCATGGCGGAGCGCAAACCGGGCAGCGCGGGCCGGTGGCAAACGTTAGGCAAAGCGCTGGCCCGGCTGATCTGCAACCCGATGATCCTTGGCTTGCTTGCGGGGCTGACGGTGTCGGTGCTTGGCTTGACATTGCCCGCGCCGGTCACGCGCACCGTCGATACGCTGGCAACCGCCTGCAGTGCGCTCTCCCTGTTTGTCATCGGCGGCACGCTGGTCGGACTGCCCATGGGCGGGCTCGGCTCGCGGATTGTGCCCATTGTCGTGGGCAAGCTGGTGCTGCATCCGTTGTGCGTATTGCTGGCAATCACGATGCTGCCGATGCTCGGGCTGCCCGAGATAGACCGCTCGCTTAGCGCAGCGGCCGTGCTGATGGCGGCCATGCCCATGATGGGCATCTACGCCACCCTGGGCCAGGCCTACGGGCAGGAGGAGTTCAGCGCTGTGACCTTGCTGATCACAACCATCGCTTCCTGCTTCACGCTGAGCGCGTTGCTCTTTTTGCTCGGCGCATTTCACGCGCTCCCCTGACAGGCTTGCCGGGCGCGGCGAGCCTCACAACACCCGCATGATCGAGATCGCCGTATCCTGCAGCACCCGCAGCACCCGCTCCAGCGCCTGCTCCGCGCTCTCGTCCCCGATCTGCATATTCACGCTGAGCGCGGCAATCACCTTCCCATGGCGATCCCGCAGCGGCACCGCCACCCCCCGCACGCCGATCTGCAACTGCTGCTCGACCAGGGCATAACCCTGCGCGCCGGCACGGCGGATTTCCGCCATCAGCCGGTCCTGCTGCATGATCGTGTACGGCGTGTAAGGCGTCAGCACGCAACCTTCCAGCCAGGCCTTGACCTTATCCTCCGCCTCGGACGCCAGCATCATCACGCCGGCCGACGCCAGCGGGGCGGGCACACGCGCGCCCAGCACGAAGCCTGTGTTCATCACCCGGCTGGTGCCGGTGCGGCAGATAAACACCAGTTCCCAGTCGTCCAGCACGCTCAGGTAAGCCGGCTCGCCAACGGCGGCGGTGATCTGCTGCAGGAAAGGCTGCACGGTGCGCGGCAGGCGCGCCGAGTCGAAGTACGACCACCCGACCTTGAGCACGCGCGGGGTGAGGCTGAACAAGGTGCCATCGCTGGTGGTGTAGCCCAGATGCTCCAGGGTCAGCAGGTAGCGCCGCGCCGCGGTGCGCGTGAGACCGGTGAGCTGGGCCGCCTGCGTGGGTGTCAGGCGCGGGTGGTCGTTATCGAATGCCTCCAGGATGGCCAGGCCCTTCTCCAGCCCGGCAATCCAGTCCCGACGGCTCAATGGTTCTTTATCCATAGCGGAAACCCTAATCTCGAGCGCCAGTCGCTCGCATACGCGCGATTGTCGCACGCCCGCGCGCGAATTGCGCTTGTTGCCACCTACGATCAGTCCTAATCTTGCCCTACACGAAGCACGCAGGATCTGACATGGACACCACAATCTGGCGCCACCCGAAATCGATCGCTACCGTATCGCTCTCCGGGACGCTCCCTGAAAAACTCGAGGCCGCCGCCGCGGCCGGCTTCGATGGGGTCGAGATCTTCGAGAACGACCTGCTGAATTTCGACGGCTCGCCAGCCGACGTGCGCCGCATCGCGTCCGACCTCGGCCTGGCCATCATGCTGTACCAGCCCTTCCGCGATTTCGAGGCCATGCCGGATGCGATCCGCGAGCGCAACATGGCGCGGGCCGAGCGCAAGTTCGACGTGATGGAAGAACTCGGTGCGCGCATGGTGCTGGTCTGCAGCAATGTGCAGGAGATCGCCATCGACGATCCCGCGCGCGCGGCGGCCGACCTGCGCGCCATGGCCGAGGCCGCGGCGAAACGCGGGCTGTCGGTAGCCTACGAGGCGCTGGCCTGGGGCCGCCACATCCGGCGCTGGCGCCAGGCGTGGGAAATCGTGCGGCAGGCCGACCACCCCGCGCTGGGCCTGGTGCTGGATAGCTTTCACACGCTTGCGCTTGGCGACACGCTCAAAGGCATCGGCGAAGTGCCCGCGGAAAAGCTCTTCTTCATGCAACTGGCCGACGCGCCGCGGATGAGCATGGACGTGCTGTCGTGGAGCCGGCATTACCGCAATTTCCCCGGGCAGGGCGACCTGGCCGTCACCGAGTTTGCGCGCGCGGCAATGGACGCGGGCTATCGCGGACCGCTCTCGCTGGAGATCTTCAATGACGAATTCCGCGCGGCGCCCGCGCGCCTGACCGCGCTCGATGGGCTGCGCTCGCTGATCTGGCTCGAGTCCGAGGCAGGCGGCCCGCCCCTGCCGGCGCCGCCGCGCTTCGGCGGCGTGGACTTCCTGGAGTTCGCGGTGGACTACGTGACCGGGCGCGAGCTGGGCGCGCGCCTGCGCTCGCTGGGCTTTGGCCATGCGGGCCGCCACCGCTCCAAGGCGGTGGAGCTGTACCGGCAGGGCGGCGTCAACATCATCCTCAATGCCGAGCAGGACAGCGCCGCGGCCGAGCACTTCCAGCTGCACGGCCCCTCCGTGTGCGCGCTAGGCCTGAAGGTGGACGATGCCCAACGCGCCGTCACGCGTGCCCGGACCCTGTTGTGCAAGGAGTGGCGCGAGCGCATCGGCCCGCACGAGCGCCGCATTCCGGCATTGCGCGCGCCCGATGGCATGCTGTTCTACCTGATCGACGAACAGGGCTCGGACCGCAGCATCTACGAAAGCGACTTCGTGCTGGAACCTGGCGGCGCCGACAGCGCGGGCGCGGGGCTGATGGCCATCGACCATATCGCCCAGGCCCTGCCGCCGCACAGGCTCGACAGCTTCGTGCTGTTCTACAAGACGGTGTTCGGCCTGCAGGCGCAGGCGCTGCACGAAATCGCCGATCCCTATGGACTGGTCAAGAGCCGCGCCATGGTCAGCGCGGAGCAGAGCCTGCGGATTCCACTCAATGTCTCGGAGAGCAGCCGCACCGCGACCGGCCGGTTCATCACCGCCTACGCGGGCTCGGGCATCCACCACATCGCATTCCGTACGCCGGATCTGTGCGCGACGCTGGCGCAGGTCGCCCCCGCCGAGGCCGCCATGCTCCACGTGCCGGACAACTACTACGACGATGTCGGCGCCCGGCTCGGGCTGGACGATGCGGCACTGGAACGCCTGAGGCAACACCAGTTGCTATACGACAGGGATGCCGGTGGTGAATTCCTGCACGCGTACACCGAGCCCTTCCACGACCGCTTCTTCTTCGAGCTGGTGCAGCGCGATGGCTACCTCGGCTTCGGCGCGGCCAACGCCTCGCTGCGCATGGCCGCGCAAGCCCTGGCCAGCCGCAACCGCCAGGCCCGTCCGGCCTGAAGGCGGCGGCGTCATCCCTTATCAGAGCCTCACATTGGAGCCTCACATGCAAGATCCCTGCATCATCTCAGTCGCCATCACGGGCTCGGTGCCCCGCAAGAAAGACAATCCCGCCATTCCGATCTCGGTGGCCGAGCAGATCGAGAGCACGCAGCAGAGCTTCGAGGCAGGCGCCACGCTGGTGCATCTGCACGTGCGCGACGATGCCGGGAATTCCAGCTCGGACCCGGTGCGCTTCGCCGAGCTGCAGGAAGGCATCCGCAAGCATTGCCCGGGCATGATCGTGCAGTTCTCCACCGGCGGGCGCGGACGCGCCATGGAGCAGCGCGGCGCCATGCTCGACCTGCGCCCGGACATGGCCTCGCTGGCCACGGGCTCGGTCAACTTCCCCACCACCGTCTACGAGAACCCGCCCGACTTCGTGCGGGCGCTGGCCAAGGCCATGCGCGATTACCACATCAAGCCCGAGATCGAGATCTTCGACCTGGCGATGCTCTACAACACGGCGGACCTGGTCAAGGAGGGCTTGCTGCTGCCACCGGTGCACGTGCAATTTGTGTTCGGCATCAAGAATGCGCTGCCGGCGCGCAAGGACATCCTCGAATTCCAGGTGGCGCAACTGGGCAAGGTACTGCCCGGCGCGACCTGGACCGCGGCGGGCATCGGCCGGCACCAGCTGGAGGTCAATCACTGGACGCTCCAGCTCGGCGGCCACTGCCGCACCGGCCTGGAAGACAATGTGCGCTGGGACAAGGACACATTGGCCGCCAGCAACGCGCAGCTGGTGGGCCGGGTGGCCGCGCTGTGCGCGCAGTACGGCCGTGCCGTGGCCACGCCGCAAGAGGCTCGCCAGCTGCTCGGCCTGGCATGAGCTTCTTACCCATACGTTTTGATCGCCACGCATCTCGTGCTACCGTAGAGAAGACCGGATCCGGAGCCGAAAACGGCTCAACGCAAACTTGGATTTCGATAACCTCTTCTTCGTGGGCTTCATGGGCGCCGGCAAGACCACCATCGGCAGGACGGTGGCGCGCCGGCTCGGGCTGCCTTTTTTCGATTCCGACCACGAAATCGAGGCGCGTTGCGGCGTGCGGATACCCACGATCTTCGAGCTGGAAGGCGAGGAAGGCTTTCGCGAGCGCGAAAGCCGGGTGCTGGATGAGCTCAGCCAGCGCCGCGGCATCGTGATGGCCACCGGCGGCGGCGCCGTGCTGCGCCCGGAAAACCGCGAGATGCTGCGCTCGCGCGGCTGCGTGATCTACCTGTGTGCCTCGCCCGCCGAGCTGTGGCACCGCACGCGGCGCAACCGCAACCGCCCGCTGCTGCAGGTCGCCAACCCGCGCGCCACGCTGGAAGCGCTGTTCCAGGTGCGCGACCCGCTGTATCGCGAGACCGCGCATCTGATCATGCCCCCGCATGGCGACAGCGTGGCGAATGCTGCCGGCCGCGTGCTGGAGCGCCTGGGCTTGAGCGAGCGGGTTCTGCCGCCTCCGGTCGATCCCTGAAGCCGCCCCCGGCGCCGCGTGCCGGAAACAGCACTATTTCCCGTTACCGCCAGCCTCAGTGCTGCATGCCCCAGCGGCGCACGGTCACACGCTCCAGCGTCCTGAACACCAGGTTCTCCACCAGCAGCCCGATCAGGATCACCATGGCCAGGCCCGCGAAGACGCGGTCGGTGTACAGCTCATTGCGGTTCTGGAAGATGTACCAGCCCAGCCCGCCCTTGCCCGACGACGCGCCAAACACCAGCTCCGCCGCGATCAGCGTGCGCCAGGCAAAGGCCCAGCCGATCTTCAGGCCCGAGAGAATGGCCGGCAGCGCGGCGGGCACCAGGATCAGCAGCACATAGCGCAGCCCGCGCAGGCCGTAGTTGCGCCCGGCCATGCGCAAGGTGGCCGGCACCCCGCGAAAGCCCGCATAGGTATTGAGCGCCAGCGGCCACAGCACCGAATGGATCAGCACGAACACCAGGCTCTTGCTGCCAAGGCCAAACCACAGCAGTGCCAGCGGCAGCAGCGCGATGGCCGGCAGCGGGTTGAACATGGAGGTGAGCGTGTCCAGCACGTCGCGCCCCAGTTCGGTGGACACCGCCAGCGTGGTCAGCACGAAGGCCAGCACAATGCCGCCGGCATAGCCTTGCAGCAGCACCGACATGGAGATGCCGGCCTTGGCCAGCAGCTCGCCATTGCCGATGCCTTCGGCAAAGGCGCGTGCGGTGGCAAGAAAGCCCGGCAACAGCAGGTCGTTGTCCTGCACGCGCGCGATGATTTCCCACAGGCAGGCCAGCACCACCAGGATCAGCGCCTTGCGCAGCCAGCCTTGCTGCCACAGGCGTTGCGGCCAGGGCACGGCGCGCGCCACCGGCAAGGCGGTGAAGGGCTCGAGCTTGCGCTCGTATTCGGCGCGGACCACCGTGGTGGCGGAAAAAGAGGTTGTGCTCGTGTGCGTGCTCGTCATGGTGGATCCTGGCGGGGCTCAGCGCGCCTGCGCGGTGCGCGCCGGCGACGGCGCCGGCTGCGGCGTCTCGTCGAACAGCAGATGGTGGATGCGTTGCGCGGTAGCCTGGAACTCCGCCCCGCCCTGGCTGGCCAGGTCGAACTGGTGGCTGTTGAGCTCGGCGCGCACGCGCCCCGGATGCGGCGACAGCAGCAGGATGCGGCTGCCCACCACTAGCGCCTCTTCGATCGAGTGCGTGACAAACAGCAGCGTGAAGGCGGCGTCGTGCCACAGCGCCAGCAACTCCTCCTGCATGCGCCGGCGCGTGAGCGCATCCAGCGCGGCAAAGGGCTCGTCCATCAGCAGCACCTTGGGGCGCATCGCCAGCGCGCGGGCAATCGCCACGCGCTGCTTCATGCCGCCCGACAGGGTATGCGGATAGGCATCGGCAAAGTTGGCCAGCCCCACCTTGTCGAGGAAATGCAGCGCGCATTCGGACGCCTCGCGGCGCGACATGCCGCGCGATTGCATGAGCGGGAACATCACGTTCTGCCGCACCGTCTTCCAGGGCGGCAACTGGTCGAACTCCTGGAACACCACGATGCGGTCGGGGCCGGGCGCGCTGACGGGCGCACCCTCGATCCGGATCTCGCCCTCGCACGGCGCAACGAAGCCCGCCACGGCCTTGAGCAAGGTCGACTTGCCGCAGCCCGACGGGCCGAGCAGCACAAAGCGATCGGCCGCATGGACATCGAAGCTGACCTGATGGGTGGCCCGCACCACGCGCTCGGGGGTGCGGTATTCCAGCGAGACGCCGTCGACCTGCAACAGCGGCGCGGGAGCAGCGCGCGCGGAGACCACGCGTAGCGGGGAAGGTTGCGCGGTCATGTCAGCTGCCCTGCGCGGTGACCGGATCCTGGAAGAAATAATCCTGCCAGGATTTCGGCTGGTTGCGGATGGCGCCCACCCGGTGCATGAACGCGGCCAGCGCAAAAGTGTTCTGCGGCGCGACCTTGAACTGCACCTGCGGGTTCTTCAGGATCTTGACCAGCAGCGCGCGATCGATCTTGGCCTTGTTGACGCGGATGTACAGATCGGCGGCGGCTTCCGGATTGGCGGTAGCGAACCTGGCCGCCTCGGCCAGCGCATCGACAAAGGCGCGGTAGGTCTTGGGGTTGTCGTTGCGGAATTTCTCGGTGGCATAGAGCACCGTGGCCGAGCTGGGGCCGCCCAGCACGTCATACGAGTTCAGCACGATGCGTGCATTGGGATTGCCGGCCAGCTCCTGCTCCTGGAACGGCGGGTTGCCGAAATGGCCGCTGATCTCGGTGCCACCGGCGATGATGGCCGCCGCCGCATCGGGATGCGGCACCGCCACCGTCCACTTGTCCAGCCGGTTGAACTCCTTGTCGCCCCATTGCTTGGCCGCAGCCAGTTGCAGCACCCGCGACTGCACCGATACCGATACCGCGGGCAGCGCGATGCGGTCCTTGTCGGTGAAGTCGGCGATGGTCTTGACCTTGGGATTGTTGCTGACCAGGTAATAAGGGAAGTTGCCCAGCGATGCCACGCCCTTCACGTTCTGCTTGCCGTGCGTACGGTCCCATACCGTCAGCAAGGGGCCCACGCCCGCGCCGGCGATATCGATGGCACCGGACAGCAGCGCATCGTTGACGGCGGCGCCGCCGGAGAGCTGGGTCCATTCCACCTTGACGTCCACGCCCTGCTGCTTGCCTTGCTTCTCGATCAGTTGCTGGTCGCGCGCCACGTTGAGCAGCAGGTAGACCACGCCGAACTGCTCGGCGATGCGGATCTTCCCTTCCGCGTGGGCCGCGCCCGTGGCCGCCATGCCGGCGGCGAGCGTCAGCGCGACGACGCCACGCGGCCAGCGGGCGGAGAAAAGACGGGAACGTAGCAGGGACATGCGGGACTCCGGTGGATATTGCGGATACTGTGGATACGGTGAATTCGGTAGCGCGCAGGGCGGGCCAAGCCACCCTGCCGCGCGCGATGCATGCCGCTCAGACGGGCAGATCGCCTTCGATGGTCGTGCGGTACATCACGCGGCGCATGGCCTGCGGGCAGCCTGCTGCCAGATGCAGCAGCGAGCGGTTGTCCCAGAACACCAAGTCATGCTCCTGCCAGGCGTGGCGGTAGATATGCTCGGGCTTGACGCTATGGGCAAACAGCTGCGCCAGCAGGTCGCGGCTTTCGTCTTCGGGCAGCCCCTTGATGCGCGTGGTGAAATGCTCGCTGACGAACAGCGCGCGCCGTCCGGTCTCCGGGTGCGTGCGCACCACCGGCTGCAGCACGGGGGCCACCTGCGCGATCTGCTCGGGCGTCAGGTTGGGACGCCATGGGCTGCGCTGTTGCAGCTCGGCGTATTTGGCCAGGTAGGTGTGCTCGGCGTTGAGCCCATCGACCTTCGCCTTGAGATGCGCGGGCAGCGTTTCCCAGGCCAGGTGCATGTTGGCGAACAAGGTGTCGCCGCCCTCGGCCGGCAATTCCTGGGCATGCAGCAGCGAGCCCAGGCTGGGCCTTTCCTTGTATGAGAGATCGGAATGCCAGAAATGCCCGGCATCGCCCAGCCCGATCGGCTTGCCGTCCTTGAGCACGTTGGAGACGATCAGGATCTCGGGGTGGTTGGCAAGCTGGAACTGATGCAGCACATGGATCTGCAGCGGGCCAAAGCGGCGGCTGAACGCGATCTGCTGCGCGGGCGTAATGCGCTGATCACGGAAGACCACCACGTGGTAGTCGAGATGCGCGCGGTGGATGCGGGCGAAGTCTTCCGCGGACAGCGGCTCGGCGAGGTCCAGGCCAACGATCTCGGCGCCCAGCGGCGCATCGAAGGGGCGGATCTCGAACCGGGCGCTGGCGGCGAAAGCAGCGGGCGCGGTGGCACGGGAAATTGAGGCCGGGTGGGTTCCAATCGTCATGACAAGCTCTTAAGCGGGGGACCGAAAGTGCGTAGCGGAACGCGCGCGGCACCGCACCTGGCTGCTCAAGGCAATAGGCAGGCCAGCACCGCTTGTTCTTAAGCTTTGCACTGTAGTGATCCCCGACTGGAGCGGTCAACGAATGTAATCGCTGCCGCTTATTCGCTTATCGCATATGGGCCTCTCGCGTGATTTCAGCGTAGTCTCAACGTGCCGGTGCGCCGCAGCTGCGGCGGCAAGGCACGTTCGCCGTATCGGGCCGCGCGTCCGCGACGAAGCCATCGCGATTCGGCATGCGCACCTGCGGCAACGTGCGTGCATCCAGCACGGCATCCGCCGGCACGATGCCGTTCAGGTGCAGCAGATACGCGGTGACGGCATAGACCTCATCTGCCTTGAGGCTCTGCGGCGCGTTGTATGGCATGGCCCGGTTGATGAAGTCGAACACTGTCGTCGCATACGGCCAGAAGCTGCCGATGGTTTTCAACGGCGGCTTGCCATTCACGCCAGCGCTTTTCATGCTGCCGTGCCCGCCGACCAGCGCATCGGCCGGCTTGCCTTCTCCTTTCAAGCCATGGCACGCGGCGCACTGGTTCTCGTAGACCTGCTTGCCAAGCGTCACGCTGCCGCTGCCTGGCGGCAGCCCGGCGCCATCTGGCGTGACATCGATGTTCCAGGCGGCGAGATCGCGCTCGCTGGCCAGCAAGCCAACGCCGTAGGTTTGCGCCTGTGCCTGCGCGCAGACCGCGGTCATCGCCAGCACGGCGGCGGCAATGTGGGGACGGTGGGATTCAAGCGCGCGCATTGGCAATGCTCCCGTCGGCGCTGACGCGCCAGGCTTGTATGGCGTTGTAGTGATAGGTGGACTCATAGCCGCGCGCGGCCACCAGCTGGTCCGGCAAGGGCTGCACATTGCCCGCCTCGTCGATGGCGCGGCTTTGCAGCACGGCCGGGCCGCCCTCCCAGCGCCATGGCAGGCGAAAGCGCGTGAGCGCGCGGTCCAGCACGGGATCCTGCAACTGCGCCTCGCGCCAGTTGCGCCCGCCGTCCACCGACACTTCCACGCGCCGGATGCGGCCGTAGCCGGACCAGGCAAGGCCGGAGATTTCGTAAAAGCCTTTGTCGCGCAGCCGGTGGTCCGGCGCGGGAAAGGTGATCACGGACTTCACGTCCATCATGAAGGTGAACTGGCGCGCGCTGCCGTCCGGCAATGAGTCCGTGTACTTGGATGTCTCTTCACGCGTCATGAAGGGCGCGCGGCCGAGCTTGAGCCGGCGCAGCCATTTGATGCTCATATTGCCCTCGAAGCCCGGCAGGAACAGCCGCAGCGGGTAGCCGTGCTCAGGCCGCAGCATCTCGCCGTTCTGCGCGTAGACCAGCAGCGCGTCTTCCATCGCCTTGGCCATCGGCACGCTGCGCGTCATGGTGGCGGAGTCAGCGCCCTCGGCCAGCAGCCAGGCGGCTTCGGGGCGCACGCCCACCTCCTCCAGCACGACGGAAAGCGGCACGCCCGTCCATTCGCAGCACGACAGCAAGCCGTGGCTGATCTGCACGGAAGTGGCGCTGGGCGCGCGCCATTCGCGCCCGGTATTGCCGGAGCACTCCAGGAAGTGGATGCGCGAGACCGATGGCAGGCGCACCAGGTCGTCCATGGTGAAGATGCGCGGGCGCTCCACCAGGCCATGCACAGCGAGGCGGTGCTGCGCCGGATCGATCTGCGGGATGCCGGCGTGGTGGCGCTCGAACACCAGGCCCGTGGGCGTGATGATGCCGCGCAGGTCCTGCAGCGGCGTCATGGAGGAGTTCGCGCCGGGCATCGGCGCGGGGCCGCGGTTGCGCCGGATCACGTTCTTCTCGAACGCGGAGGGCTGGCCGTAGGCGTGCCACAGCACCGGCTCGCCGGGCGTGCGGGTCCAGGGCGGCACCGTCAGTACTTCGGCCCGCGCGGGAGCGGGCGCACCGGCGGCGAGCGCCACGCCACCCAGGCCCGCGCCCTGGCGCAGGAAGCGGCGCCGGCCGGGCTGCGGCTGCCCGTTCCTTTCGTTGTTGCTGGTCATTGGCTCAGCCCTTGTGCGTTCGGCACATAGCGAAAATGGCGCACTCTATGCCACCGCGCCGCCTCACGGAACGAAGGAAAGCGCATGCCCATATGCGTTGCCGCGTCACCATCGCCATCTGTGGTGCATATGCGCGCAGGCCATATCCAAAAGCAGAAACATTCGTTCTGCTGTGCCGATGGCACCGCGTATCTTGAGAGCCGTTGATGACTTTCACTGCTCCGATAGGAAACCAGCCAAGATGGCAATCACGCGACGAACCCTCCTCAAACGCCTTGCCGTGTCCGGCCTGGGTGCCGCCGCATCCGCCAGCCCGCTGAGCGCATTCAGCGCCAGCGGCAGCGCCAGGCCCGACGTGATCCGCATTGGCGTGGCGCAGCCGGCCACTGGCACGCCACCCACCTTCGCGGGCAGCTCCATGGCCATCGCGCATGCGCGCGGCTGGCTGGAAGACGCGTTCAAGCCGTCAGGCACGCGCATCGAATGGCTGTTCTTCAAGGGCGCGGGGCCGGCCGTGAACGAAGCCATCAGCACCAACCAGCTCGATTTTGCGATGCAGGGCGACCTGCCCGCCATCGTGGCGCGCGCCGCCGGTCTCAAGACGCGGCTGGTGCTGGCCACGGGCGTGCGCACCAACATCTATATCGGCGTGCCGCCCGACTCCCCGCTCAAGACGGTGGCGGACCTGCGCGGCAAGCGCGTGTCGCTGTTCAAGGGCACCAATATGCATCTGCCGGCCTTGCGCCTGCTTGAGGCCAACGGCCTGGCCGAGAAGGACCTGCGCTTGCTGAACCTGGACACTGCCGGCTACCTGGCCGCGCTCACCACACGGGATATCGACGGCGCCATCGGCGCCATGGATATCCTGCGCCTGCGCGACAAGGGCGCGGTGCGCATCCTGTACTCCAGCAAGAACCAGTCGCCGATCTACACGCGCCAGAGCCATGTGCTGGTGACCGACGCGTTCGCCAGCAAGTACCCCGAAGCCACCCAGCAACTGGTCAAGACCGCGGTGCAGGCCGCGCGCTGGGCCTCCGACGAAAAGAACCGCGAAGACGTGCTGCGTACCTGGGCGCGCGCCGGCACGCCCTACGAGCACTGGAAAGAAGACTACGAAGGCGAACCGCTGCGCGTGCGGCTGAACCCGAACTTCGACCCCTTCCTGGTGAGCCGCTACAAGGACGCCACCGAGCAGGCGTACCGCCTGCGGCTCTCCCGCGCGAAGTTCGACGTGGACCAGTGGATCGACCCGAGCTTCCTGAAGGCCGCGCTGAACGACCTGAGCCTGCAAAGCTACTGGCCGGTCTACCAGCCCAACGGCAAGATCCTCGGAGCCTGACGCGATGGCAGCCAACGATACCCTGGCGCTGCCGGCCGCGGCGGGCACCGCCCCCGCGCAACGCGGCAAGCGGTTGCACGGCTGGTGGCCCACCCGGCAGCATGCCGCGTGGCTGCTGGCCTGGCCGGTGCCGCTGACGCTGCTGCTGGTCTGGTACGTGGCGGCGCGTTTCGCGTGGATTCCGCCGCAGGTGCTGCCCGCCCCCGACACCGTCTGGCACACGCTCACCGAGCTGTACCAAAGCGGCGAGCTGCAGGCCAACCTGGCCGTCAGCGCATTGCGCGTGGCGGGCGGCTTTGCGCTGGGCCTGGCCGGCGGGCTGGCGCTGGGCGTGGCGATGGGCCTGTCGCCCAGCTTCCGCGATTACGTGTATCCCACCTTCAAGGCCTTCAGCCAGGTGCCCGTGCTGGGCTGGCTGCCGTTGCTGATGCTGCTGGTCGGCATTGACGAAGCGCTCAAGATCATCCTGATTGCCAAGGCCTCGCTGGTACCGATCGCGCTCAATACCTACAAGGGCATCCAGAACGTGCCCACGCGCTATATCGAGGTGGCGCGGGTGCTGCGCTTCACCCGTTGGCAACTGCTGTCGCGGGTGGTGTTTCCCGCCGCCGCCGCGCCGATCTGGAGCGGCATCCGCTACGGCCTGACGCACGCGTGGCTGGCGCTGGTGGTGGTGGAGCTGCTGGCCTCCTCCGAAGGGCTGGGCTACATGATCGTGTACGGCCGGCAGCTGTTCCAGCTCGACATGGTGATTGCCGCGGTGATCGTGGTGGGCGCGGTGGGCTTCGCGCTGGACAAGGTGCTGGCGCTGGCCGAGCGCGCGGTATTGCGCTGGCGCAAGCCGGGGCTCTGAGTTGCGGCACAAACCAACAGCAAAGGAAAACAACATGGCCGATGCCTCCGCGACGCTGGTAACGAAATCCGGCAACCCGCGCTCCCTGCGCGTCCCGCGCGCATTGCGCGGCTGGGTACTTCCTATTGGCCTGATCATCCTGTGGTGGGCCGCGGTACGTTTTGGCTGGAGCACGTCGCCGCTGCTGGTGCCGGTGTCCAAGGTCTGGGCCACGGCGGTGGAGCAGGTGCGCAGCGGCGCGCTGTTTGTCGCGCTGTCGGCCAGCCTGTGGCGTGACGTTGCCGGCTTCGCGCTGGGTGCCAGCGTGGGCCTGTTGTTTGGCACCGCGCTGGGGCTGTCACGGCTGTTCGAGCAACTGGTGGGACCGACGTTCCACACCATCAAGCAGATCTCGCTGTTCGCCTGGATCCCGCTGATCTCGGTCTGGTTCGGGCTGGGCGACACCGCCAAGGTGGTGTTCCTGTCGCTCGCGGCTTTCTTCCCCGTGGTGCTCAACACCTTCGAGGGGATCCGCGCCGTGCCTGCCGATCTGCTGGAAGTGGCCAACGTACTGAAGTATTCGCGCCGGCAGGTGCTGCTGCGCGTGGTGCTGCCATCGGCCTCGCCGTCGATCTTCGCCGGCATCCACCTGGCACTGATCTACGCCTGGCTGGCCACGCTCGGCGCCGAGTACATGCTGGTGTCCGGCAAGGGCATCGGCAACACCCTGACCGATGGCCGCGAGAATTTCTGGATGGACCTGGTGATCTTCGGCGTGATCGTGGTCGGGCTGGTCGGCTTTACGCTGAACTGGATCGCCAGCCGCATCGAGAGCCGCCTGCTGGCGTGGCGCGGGCGCTCGGTCGCCGCCTTCTGATCCTGAACCCATCGCTTCTGAACCCATCCCGGAGACCTGTCATGGCCCGAGCCGGCACGCTCGATATCGCGCACCTGCGCAAGCAATATGAAGTCAAGGGCGAGCCCCTGCCCGTCCTCGAAGACATCACGCTGTCCATCGCGCCCGGCGAGTTCGTCAGCATCGTCGGCGCCAGCGGCTGCGGCAAATCGACCCTGCTGCGGCTGGTGGTGGGGCTGGAGGAAGACTACAAGGGCGAGATCCTGCTCGACGGCAAGCGCGTGGTGGGCACCAGCCTGGACCGCGGCATCGTGTTCCAGGAGCACCGGTTGTTTCCGTGGCTGACAGTGGAGCAGAACATCCGCACGGCGCTGCTCAACGCCAACCTGACCGAGACCGAGAAGCGCCGCACGGTGCGCGAGCATATCGCGCTGGTGGGGCTGGCCGGCTTCGAGACCGCGTTCCCCCACCAGCTATCGGGCGGCATGTCCCAGCGCGTGGCCATTGCCCGCGCGCTCGTCACGCGCCCGGAGATCCTGCTGCTCGACGAGCCCTTCGGCGCGCTCGACGCCCTGACCCGCGCTTACCTGCAGCAGGAGCTGCACCGCATCTGGCAGGCCGAGGGCATCACCATGATCCTGGTCACGCACGATGTCGAAGAAGCCATCTACCTGGGCGATCGCGTGGTGGTGATGGAGCCGCGCCCCGGCCGCATCCGGCGCATCCTGCCGGTGCCGCTGGCCCATCCGCGCGACCGCGCCGCGCTGGGCTTCGCGCGCGTCAAGGACGACGTGCTGCAGGAATTCACCGGGCGCCTGGCCGATCTCGCGGAGGCGCCCATCAAGCGCGAACCCGATCCGGAAACCACCGACCGGCTGCCACCCCATATCCAGTTCGCGATCTGAATCGCGCCCCTCGCCCACAGGAGAATCCCAGATGACCCAGCAGCAAGCCGCAGCACAAGTCACGCTAGACATCCACCCGGTAGCCGGGCGCATCGGCGCCGAGATCCGCGGCATCAAGCTGGCGCCGGACCTCGACGCCACCACGTTCGGCGCCGTGCGCGCCGCGCTGCTGCGCCACAAGGTGTTGTTCTTCCGCGACCAGGACCACCTGGACGACAAAGCCCAGGAAGGCTTTGCCAGCCTGTTCGGCACGCCCGTGCCCCACCCCACCGTGCCCTCGCGCGACGGCACGCGGTTCCTGCTCGAACTCGATTCCGAGCACGGCGGCCGTGCCAACTCCTGGCATACCGATGTGACCTTCGACCTGGCCTACCCGCAGGTGTCCGTGCTGCGCGGCGTGGTCATTCCCGCCGCCGGCGGCGACACCGTATGGGCCAATACGGCGGCGGCCTACCAGGATCTGCCCGAAGCGCTGCGCGAACTGGCCAACCGCCTGTGGGCGCTGCACACCAACGACTACGATTACGCCGCCACCCGCAACACGGTCAGCACCGAAGCCATCAAGCGCTACCGGGAGGTCTTCACCGCCGCCATTTACGAGACAGAGCATCCGGTGGTGCGCGTGCACCCGGAAACCGGCGAGCGCACGCTGGTGCTGGGGCATTTCGTGAAGAAGCTGCTTGGCTACTCGTCCTCCGACTCGCAGCATCTGGTCTCCGTACTCCAAGACCACGTCCATCGCCTTGAGAACACGGTGCGCTGGCGCTGGCGCGCCAACGACGTGGCGATCTGGGACAACCGCGCCACCCAGCACTACGCCATCAACGACTACGGCGATGCGAAACGCGTGGTACGCCGCGTGACCATCGCGGGCGATGTGCCGGTCAGCGTGGACGGACGCCGCAGCGTATCGGTGAAGTCCGCCGCGCCCAAGCAAGCCGAGCCGGCCAACCACGCGGCGCCGGCGCGCGCCGCCGCATAAGGGAGCCGCAGATGAGCCAACCCGCACAGAAGCGCCAGCTCAAGCTCGGCGCCTTCCTGCAGGCCACCGGCCACCATGTGGCCGGCTGGCGCCACCCCGGCGCGCAGGCCGACGCCGGGCAGAATCTTGCGCACTATGTGCGGCTGGCGCAAAGCGCCGAGGCCGCGCAGTTCGATACGATCTTTCTCGCCGACGGCGTCGCAATCCGCGCGCTTGACGACGCCACCCTGCCCCGCACGGCGCGCGCCGCCAGCTTCGAGCCGCTGACACTGCTCTCGGCCCTGGCCGCGGTGACCGAGCGCATCGGCCTGGTGGCCACCGTCTCCACCACCTATAACGAGCCCTTTCACGTCGCGCGCAAGTTCGCCTCGCTCGATCACCTGAGCGGCGGCCGCGCCGGCTGGAATGTGGTGACGTCGTGGTCCGACGCCGAGGCGCGCAACTTCAACCTGGACAAGCACCCCGAGCACGCCGACCGCTACGCGCGCGCCGAGGAATTCGTGGATGTGGTGACAGGACTTTGGGACACCTGGGAAGACGACGCCCTCCTCTACGACAAGGAAAGCGGCCTGCATTTCGCGGCCGACAAGCTGCACGCACTGGATCACCACGGCAAGCATTTCCAGGTGCGCGGACCGCTCAACGTGTCACGCCCGCCGCAGGGCCATCCGGTCATCGTGCAGGCGGGCTCGTCCGAGGCCGGACAGGAACTGGCGGCGCGCACGGCGGAGGTCATCTTTACCGCGCAGCAGTCGCTGGAGGATGCCCAGGCCTTTTACCAGGGCCTGAAAGGCCGGCTGGCGCGCTATGGCCGCACGCCCGACCAGCTCAAGATCATGCCGGGCGTGTTCCCCGTGATCGGGCGCAGCGAAGCCGAAGCGAAGGAGAAATTCGAGGCACTGCAAAGCCTGATCCATCCGGCCGTGGGGCTGGCCCTGCTGTCGCAGAACCTCGGCGGCGTGGATCTCTCCGGCTACCCGCTCGACGGGCCGCTGCCCGACGACCTGCCCGAACCCAACGGCGCCAAGAGCCGTTTCCAGCTGGTGACCGGGCTAGCCCGGCGCGAGGGACTGACCATTCGCCAGCTCTACCTGCGCGTGGCTACCGCGCGCGGTCACTGGTCCATTCATGGCACCGCCGAGAGCATCGCTGATCAGCTGCAGGCGTGGTTCGAAGGCGGCGCCGCCGACGGCTTCAACATCATGCCGCCATGGCTGCCGGGCGGCCTCGACGACTTCATCGAACTGGTGCTGCCGGCGCTGCGCCGGCGCGGGCTGTTTCGCGAACGCTACGAGGGCAGCACCTTGCGCGAGCACCTGGGCCTGGCGCGGCCGGCGCATCCGCGCGCGTTCGGCGACGCGCGGCAGGTGGCCTGATGGGCCAGGCTGGCCAGACAACGAAGCCAGAAACGACAAAGGTAGATCTGCGCAGGTGGCTAGCACCAACGACAAAGGCGGCCCGAAGGCCGCCTTTGTCGTCAGCATTGAAGCGTAACGCTCAATGCACCATCATATTGGCGTTCATGTTGTGCATGATCCACAGCGAGCCCGCTACCACGATCAGCAGGATCAGCGCGGTGAAGGCCAGGGCCATCACGTTCCAGCGCTGCTCCGACGAGCTGTCCAGGTGCAGGAAGTAGATCAGGTGCACGACGATCTGCACGACCGCCAGACCCAGGATCACGGCCAGCGTGGTCGAGGCTTCCAGCGTGCCGCCCATCACCAGCTTGAACGGGATGACGGTCAGGATCACCGCCAGCACGAAGCCGATCACATACGACTTGACGCTGCCATGGCTGGCGCCTGCGGACGTGGTGCCGTGCGCGTCGTGGGCGCGGTGAGCGCCGGCGGCAGAGACGTTGCTATGTTCCATTACATCGCTCCCATCAGGTAGACCACGGTGAACACGCCAATCCAGACGATGTCCAGAAAGTGCCAGAACAAGGCGAAGCAGGCCAGGCGCTTGGTCATGGTCGGGGTCAGGCCCTTGCGGGAGATCTGCCACATCAGCACGGCCATCCAAAGCAGGCCGCTCGCCACGTGCAGGCCGTGTGTGCCGACCAGCGTGAAGAACGACGACAGGAAGGCGCTGCGCTCGGGGCCGGCGCCCTCGGCGATCATGTGATGGAACTCGTTGATTTCCATGCCGATGAACGCCACGCCCAGCAAGAACGTGATGCCAAGCCAGAACTGCAGGCGGGCACGCTGGCCGTTATGCAGGGAGATCATTGCCATGCCCGAGGTCAAGCTGCTGAACAACAGCAGGAAGGTCTCGACCAGGACGTAGTTCAGCTCGAACAACTCCTTGCCTGACGGGCCGCCTGCCACTTCGCCGCGCAGCACCGCGAACGCGGCGAACAACCCGGCGAAGATGATGCAGTCGCTCATCAGGTACACCCAGAAACCAAACACCGTGTTGGCGCTGGTGTCGTGATGGGCGTGATCGTGCGAATGATCGTGCGAGTGGGCATGCGCCTGGGCGGCGCCATGCGCGGGATAACGCTGTAGGACTTCAGTCGTCATGGTTCAGGCCTGTGACGCAATGCGCTGGAAATGGCTCGTTTCGACCGCCTGGACTTCGTGCGCGGGCACGTAGTAGTCGATGTGGTCGTCGTTGCTGCGGAAGATAAAGCTGACGATCATGCCAACCAGGCCTACCGCCGCCAGCCACCAGATATGCCAGGTCAGGGCAAAGCCCAGCGCCAGGCTGAAGGCACCGATGTAGAAGCCGGCGCCGGTGTTCTTCGGCATGTGGATCTGCTCGTAGTGCGCTTGTTGCTGCGGCACTTCACCACGCGCCTTCATGTCGGCGAACGCGTCCAGGTCACGCACCACCGGGGTGTGCGCGAAGTTGTAGAACGGCGGCGGCGACGAAGTTGCCCACTCCAGCGTACGGCCACCCCAGGGGTCGCCCGTCACGTCGAGGAGTTCCTTGCGGCGGCGCACGCTGACCACGATCTGCAGGATCTGGAACAGGATGCCCAGGCCGACAAACGCGGCGCCGAGCACGGCCACGTACAGGTACGGGTTCCACGCCGGATTGTCGGTGTGGTTCAGGCGACGGGTCATGCCCATGAAGCCCAGCGCGTACAGCGGCATGAAGGCCAGGTAGAAACCGATGATCCAGCACCAGAACGCGTACTTGCCCAGGCGCTCGTCGAGCTTGAAGCCGAAGGCCTTCGGGAACCAGTAGGTAATGCCGGCGATGTAGCCGAACAGCACGCCACCGATGATCACGTTGTGAAAGTGGGCGATCAGGAACAGGCTGTTGTGCAGCACGAAGTCAGCCGCCGGCACGGCCATCAGCACGCCCGTCATGCCGCCGATCACGAAGGTGACCATGAAGCCCAGCGTCCACAGCACGGGCGTGGTCATCTGCACACGGCCGCGGTACATGGTGAACAGCCAGTTGAAGATCTTCACCCCGGTCGGGATGGAGATGATCATCGTGGTGATGCCGAAGAACGCATTCACGTTGGCGCCGGAGCCCATCGTGAAGAAGTGGTGCAGCCAGACCAGGAACGACAGCACCATGATGGCGCAGGTCGCATAGACCATGCCCTTGTAGCCGAACAGCTTCTTGCCGGAGAACGTCGAGATGATTTCCGAGAAGATGCCGAATGCCGGCAGGATCAGGATGTACACCTCGGGGTGGCCCCAGATCCAGATCAGGTTCACGTACATCATGGCGTTGCCGCCCATTTCGTTCGTGAAGAAGTGCATGCCCAGGTAGCGGTCAAGGCCCAGCAGGCCCAGCGTGACGGTCAGCACCGGGAAAGCGGCGATGATCAGCACGTTGGTGCACAGCGCGGTCCAGGTGAACACCGGCATGCGCATCAGGGTCATGCCCGGGGCGCGCATCTTGAGGATGGTCACCAGGAAGTTGACGCCGGTCAGCAAGGTGCCCAGGCCCGAGATCTGCAAGCTCCAGAGGTAGTAGTCCACCCCTACGCCAGGGCTGTACGCAATGCCGGACAACGGCGGATAGGCCAGCCAGCCGGTGCGCGCGAACTCGCCGACGCCCAGCGAGACGTTGACCAGCATCGCGCCGGCAACGAACAGCCAGAAGCTCAGCGTGTTGAGGAACGGGAAGGCCACGTCGCGCGCGCCGATCTGCAGCGGCACGACCAGGTTCATCAGGCCCGTCATCAGCGGCATCGCCACGAAGAAGATCATGATCACGCCGTGGGCGGTGAAGATCTGGTCGTAGTGCTCAGGCGGCAGGATGCCCGGCGAGCCGTTGGTGGACAACGCCAGCTGGGTACGCATCATGACGGCGTCGGCAAAGCCGCGCAGCAGCATGATCAGCGCAACCACGGAATACATGATGCCGATCTTCTTGTGGTCGACCGAGGTGAACCAGTCGTTCCACAGCCATTTCCACTTGCCGAAATAGGTGATCAGCGCGCATAGCGCCACGCCACCCAGCGCTACCATCGTCAACGTGCCCATGATGATGGGTTCGTGGAACGGGATGGCATCCAAACTCAATTTGCCAAACATCTCTACTCCTAGGAATTCGAGCCCGGCGCCGGCGTAGCGGGCGCGGCCATGGACACCTGGCTCACGCCGAGGGTGTTGCGCGAGGTGCAGACGGGACCAAACGAGGTGCCGTTGCCGGCGATAGCGCCACCGGCGCCGTCCATGTACTTGTGCAGGATGCCGTGGTACAGCTGCGGATCGACCTTGGCGTACAGCGCCACGGGATTCGCCTCGCTGGGCTTGGCCAGCGCGCTGTAGTCAGCCAGGGTCAGCTGGTTGGACGAGGCGCGGACCTGCTTGACCCACGCCTCGAAGTCGAAGTTCGACACCGACTTGGCCTTGAACTTCATGCCCGAGAAGCCGCCGCCGCTGTAGTTGGCCGACATGCCGTCGAACGCGCCGGTCTCGCTGGCGATCAGGTGCAGCTTGGTCTCCATGCCCGCCATGGCGTACACCTGGCTGCCCAGTTGCGGAATGAAGAAGGAATTCATGATCGAATCCGACGTGATCTTGAAGTTCACGGGGGTGTTCACCGGGAACGCGATCTCGTTGACCGTGGCGATGCCCAGGTCCGGATAGATGAACAGCCATTTCCAGTTCAGCGCAACCGCCTCGATGGTGATCGGCTTGACGTTGGATTCGATGGGCTTGTAGGGGTCCAGGTCGTGCGAGGACTTCCACGTGATGATGCCCAGCACCAGGATGATCAGGCAGGGAATCAGCCAGACCACAACCTCGATCCCGGTCGAGTGGGACCAGTCCGGCTCGTAGCGGGCCGACTTGTTGCTGGCGCGGTACTTCCAGGCGAAGGTGAAGACCAGCACGATCACCGGCACCACCACGAGCAACATCAGCCAGGTCGCGATCAGGATGATGTTTTTGACGTCAGCGCCAATCTGGCCCTTCGGATCTAGCACGGCCATGTTGCATCCGGCCAGCAAGAGCAGGGCGGCGCAAGGCATTAGCCGCGTCCAACGCGGAAGTTTGGGTATCTTCATGTCACGACTGGTTGAGTTGGCCACGGCAGCGACGGCGCGGCGTGATTTTGCTGCCAGATGCGGGAGCAAGAGGCAGGCTTAAGGCTTGGGGGAAACTGGGTCAGATCCGGGTCAAGCGACCGGTGTGCCGGGGGACGCGCCGATCAGCGGCAGCCAGGCTTGGTCCTTGTGGGACGGATCAAAGTGGGACTGCGGCGGTCCACACAGGAGGACGTCGGCGTGGCGCGGCCCGGCGAGCTTGCCTGGTGGGCAAGCAGGGTGTTCGGGTGAGGTTCGCGGTACGTCAGACATCGTGGCCGCGAATCTACCGCATCGCAGCATTGAGGGTAAACCCGTGATCCGGAACACACTGTTCGGAAAATCGGACAATGCGGCTTCTTCTGCCATCTCACTGGCAACACCCAACTAAGCCGAGACATTTTTGACTGCGGCAAGGTGTCGCAGGGGTGCGCACCCTTGAAAGCAGCTGCACAAACCGCAACGCGCGTGCGGTGAGCGATGCGGTAAATAATGCGGCGGGCAATGGGGTGGGAAAGCAGGATGCCACGGACCACAGGAACGTGCTTGCCACCCCGTTGCGCCCGCCGCGGTTCTATGCAAATGCAATAACCTTCGTTCCCCTCCTCGCGCGATTTCGCAACCATAGGGCCGCATCCCAACCTCAGACCCTTGCTACCGCATCGTCGACTTCGGAGAACATCGCAATGCATCCTTTCCGCCAATGGCTACCCGTTGTCGGCCGCGCCCTGGCCATCGCCGCGCTGTCCTGGTCCGCCGCCGGCCATGCCGCCGACGCGTCGGTCCGCGTGGGCTACCAGAAGGCCGGCCTGCTGGCCGTGCTCAAAGCGCAGGGCTCGCTGGAGAAAAAACTCGCCCCGCTCGGCTTCAAAGTGGAGTGGAAGGAATTCCCCGCCGGCCCGCAGTTGCTGGAGGCGCTCAATGCCGGCGGCATCGACTTTGGCTACACGGGCGCGCCGCCGGCAGTGTTCGCCCAGGCGGCGCGCGCCAACTTTGTCTACGTGGGCGCAGAGCCCGGCGGCAAGACCAACGAGGCGCTGTTCGTGCTGGAGAAGTCGCCGATCCGCTCGGTGGCCGACCTGCGCGGCAAGCGCATCGCCTTGCAAAAAGGCTCCAGCTCCAACTACCTGCTGGTGCAGCTGCTGAACAAGCATGGGCTGGCCCTGCAGGATATCCAGCCGATCTACCTCCCGCCCGCCGATGCGCGCGCCGCCTTCGAGAGCGGCAACGTGGACGCCTGGGTGGTCTGGGACCCGTACTACGCGCTGGCGCAGAAGGCGCTGAAGGTGCGCACCATCGCCGACTATGAAGGCGTGCCCTCCCCCTTCAACTTCTATGAAGCCGCCAACGGCTTCGTCAAGGCGCAGCCGCAAGTGGTCAATGCCATCCTGGAGCAACTGCGCACGACCGGCCTGTGGGTGGTGAAGAACCCCGGCGAGACTGCCGCCCTGCTCGCGCCTGCCGTGGGCCTGGACGCGCAGGTCGTGGAGACCTGGCTCAAGCGCGTGCCGTATGGCGCCACCCCGGTGACGCCGGAAGTGATCGCCGCCCAGCAGCGGGTGGCCGACCTGTTCCACGAGCAAAAACTGATCCCCACCGCCGTCAAGGTCAAGGACAACGTCTGGCAGGCGAGCTTCCCCCTGGCCAGCCAGTAAGGGGGCCTATGCCCGAATCCGGGGCGGGCCCGCGCGGTCCGCCCCGGATGACACACGCGAACCACCACTGCTACCATGCCCGTTCCTGAGCGTATTCATTCCAACAAGAAGACAACGACATCATGAAAATCGAGACAATTGCCGTTCACGGCGGCTACTCCCCGGACCCCACCACGCGTGCCGTGGCCGTGCCGATCTACCAGACCGTTGCGTATGCGTTCGACAACGCGCAGCACGGCGCCGACCTGTTCGACCTCAAGGTGCCCGGCAATATCTACAGCCGCATCATGAACCCCACCAACGACGTGCTGGAGCAGCGGCTGGCCGCGCTCGAGGGCGGCGTGGGCGCGCTGGCGCTGGCGTCCGGCATGGCGGCCATCACCTATGCCATCCAGACCATCGCCGAGGCCGGCGACAACATCATCTCGGCCAGCCAGCTCTACGGCGGCACCTACAACCTGTTCGCGCACACGCTGCCCCTGTCCGGCATAGAGACCCGCTTTGCCGATGGCCGCAACCCGGCCGCCTTCGGCGACCTGGTGGATGCGCGCACCAAGGCGATCTTCGTGGAGTCGGTGGGCAACCCGCTGGGCAACATCGTCGATATCGAAGCCATCGCCAAGGTGGCGCATAGCCACGGTATCCCGCTGATCGTGGACAACACCGTGCCCTCGCCCTACCTGTGCCGTCCGTTCGAGCATGGCGCGGACATCGTCGTGCACTCGCTCACCAAATACCTGGGCGGCCACGGCAACAGCGTGGGCGGCGCCATCGTCGATAGCGGCAAGTTCCCGTGGGCTGAGCACAAGGCGCGCTTCAAGCGCCTGAACGAGCCGGATGTGTCGTACCACGGTGTGGTCTACACCGAAGCGCTCGGCGCCGCCGCCTATATCGGCCGCGCCCGCGTGGTGCCGCTGCGCAATACCGGCGCGGCGCTGTCGCCGTTCAATGCCTTCCTGATCCTGCAAGGCATCGAGACCCTGGCGCTGCGGCTGGACCGCATCACCGAGAACGCGCTGGCTGTCGCACGCCACCTGAAGGCCAGCCCCAAGGTGGAGTGGGTCAACTTTGCCGGCCTGCCGGAGCACCCGGACCACGCGCTGGTGCAGCGCTACCTGGGCGGGCGCGGCCCCGGCATCCTGTCGTTCGGCCTGAAGAGCGGCGGCCGCGAAGCCGGCGCGCGCTTCCTGGACGCTCTGCAACTGTTCACCCGCCTGGTCAACATCGGAGACGCCAAGTCGCTGGCGACCCATCCGGCCTCCACCACGCACCGCCAGCTCGACGCCGCCGAGCTGAAGGCCGCCGGTGTCAGCGAAGACATGGTGCGCCTGTCGATCGGCATCGAGCACATCGACGACCTGCTGGAAGACCTGGAGCGCGCGCTGGCCGCGGCCTGAGGGGTGGCGGGGTAGCGCAGTAGCTGGCGTCGCAACGCGGCGCTCGCAACAAAAAGGGCCGGTGGCACATGGATGCCACCGGCCCTTCTTGTTTTACACCGCGCTGGCGCCCGCTTAAGCCCGCCGCTCAATCCCGATTGGGAAGCACAAACAAAAACGCCCACCAATGAGGCGGGCGCGAATCCAATTCCTTGGTGGGATTGGAGGAGACAGTTCAATCATAACCGCAATACGGGTTATCCCGCAACTACTACCCGATTGCGTAGGCATATGCCGCGACGTAACAGCCGTCAGCGTCACACAAGCGCCTGCAAACCCGCTCGCAGGTATATGCAAGTGCGTTATAAGACCATGCGTTTTTACTCGTTCCTTGAACGTATGCACTTCCCTACAATGGGCATCCTTGCTTGCCGACATCCCGGTAAGCCACGATGCACACAAACAATACGGGGAGCTTTAGATGAAACTGGGTTTCGGAATTCGACTGATTGCCGCCGTGCTCGCACTCGGCGTGATCCAGACGGCCGGCGCGGCTGATCCGGACAAGAAGGAAATCCGCTTTGGCGCCACCGCTGGCCCCTACTCCGACCAGATCCGCTACGGCATCAAGCCCCTGCTGGAAAAAAAAGGCTACAAGGTCACTATCGTTGAGTTCAGCGACTACGTGCAGCCCAACCTGGCGCTGGCCGATGGCGCCATCGACGCCAATGCCTTCCAGCACGTGGCCTACCTGAAGAAGTTCTCCGGCGACCGCAAGCTGCAATTGTCCGAAGTCATCCAGGTCCCCACCGCCCCGATCGGCATCTACAGCCGCAAGCACAAGTCGCTGACGGAAGTGAAGCCGGGCGCGTCGGTGTCGCTGCCTAACGATCCGTCCAACCTGGCACGCGCCATCGCCATGCTCCAGCAGATCGGCTGGATCACGCTCAAGGCCGGCACCGACCCGATCCGCGCCAGCGAGCGCGACATCGAAGGCAACCCGAACAAGCTCAAGCTGATCCAGCTCGAAGCCGCGCAGCTGCCGCGCTCGCTCGACGACGTGGACTTCGCCTTCGTCAACGGCAACTTCGCGCTGTCCTCCGGCCTGAAGCTAACCGAAGCGCTCAGCCTGGAGAAGATTCCCGACTACTACATGAACCTGGTTGCCGTGCGCACCGCCGACACCGGCAAGCCGTTCGTCAAGGACATCCGCGAGGCTTACCAGTCGCCGGAATTCAAGGCGACCACGCAGCAACGCTTTGCCGGCTTCCTGCCGCCGGCCTACCAGCGCTAAGCCAGGGCGCGCACCGATGGCGCGGCGCTGTCAGGGAGCCCCCATGCAGGGCTCTTTTTCCTTGACGCGCCATCATGCACATTGGCACGCACCGGCGCCGGCTTCTCCACACCTCCCCGCATAAGCAACTGCGGCATTCTTCGTTCCTTGCGGCATGGCTTTCGCCTACCCTCTCCCCCTTACAACTGGAACGACACGCAGGGAGCGGCAATGACAAACGAACTCAACCAGCGGCGGCGGAGAATCGTTGTCAGCGGCATGTTGGCCGCCGGCACGGCCGGCGTGCTTGGCACGGCGTTGCCAGCACGCGCGCAGGCGCCAAAGCACACACTGCGCATCGGCTTTCAGAAATCGTCCACGCTGATGATCCTGCTGAAATCGCGCGAGACGCTGGAGAAGGCGCTCGCGCCGCTGGGCGCGTCGGTGCAATGGTATGAATTCACCTCGGGCCTGCCGCTACTGGAATCCCTCAATATCGGCAACCTCGACCTGAGCGCGGACGTGGCCGACGCGGTGCCGCCGTTCGCGCTCGCGGCCGGCGCCAACCTGACCTACTACGCCATCGAGACGCCCTCGCCCGAAGCGCAGGCCATCGTGGTGCGGCAGGATTCGCCGATCAAGGAAATCGCCCAGCTCAAAGGCCAGCGCATTGCCTTTGCCAAGGGCGCGGGCGCGCACTACCTGCTGCTCGAAGCGCTGGCCAGCGCCGGGCTGTCGATCCGCGACATCGAGCCCGCCTACCTGAGCCCGGCCGACGCGCGCGCCGCCTTCGAGCGCGGCAGCGTGGCCGCCTGGGTGATCTGGGACCCGTTCCTGGCGGCAGTGCAACGCCAGGCCAACGCGCGCATCCTGCGCGATGGCAAGGGGCTCTCGAGCTACCGGCGCTTCTACCTCGCCGCCACGCCGTACGCGCGAAAGCATGCGGACGTGCTGGCCGTGGTCTACGAAGAACTGCGCCGCGCCGGCGAATGGATCAAGCAAAACCCCGCGGCCGCCGCGCAGTGGCATGCGCCGCTGATCGGCCTGGACGCGCCCACGGTGGAAGCCGCCAACCGCCGCCGGACCTACCAGGTGCAGACGGTGGATGCGGCCTCGCTCGATGAGCAGCAGCGCATCGCCGATGCGTTCACCAGCCAGAAGATCCTGCCGCGCAAGGTGGTGGTGGCGGAGTCGCCAGTATGGCGGCGCGCTTGACCCTCGGGACCTTCGCTTGCCGCCACGTTAGCAGTTGAAGGTCCGCGCGCACTGGCAGCGCAAAAGACACAGCGCTCTCACGCGCAGAACACGACCTCACAAAGACGAGAGGCCTCCACTTCGGAGGCCTCTCTTTTTTTGCGCGAGGCGGGCTCCGTCCATGCCAACAGACGCACCACTTCGGTGCCAAACACCCGAAAAAAACCAGAGCATCCGGATATCCGAACATCCAGATCGCGCTTCATCCGGATATCCGAATGGCGCTCTTCGCACTTTGAAAATAGGCTGCCCGACGGTCCTAAATTCGCCGGCAACAATGCCGTAAGAGCGAGCCAGGACCCTTCGCCCCCACCGCTCCAAGGGCTATCCGCCCGATGAGCCAAACATAAAAGATCCAACTATGCTGTCCTCCCTCCGCGCGCGCATCGTGGCCCTATCCGTGGCCATCGTCGTGGTGGCGCTCATCGCCAATGCCGTTATCAATCACGTGGTGGCCAGTTCGTACAACGACGACGCCATCGACAGCAACCTGGCCGCCGTGCAGAACGGCCACGTCGGCGCCATCGCCGACTGGGTGGCGAGCCACATGCAGATGATCGACTCGCTGCAGGACGCGGCAACGCAGCCCGACACCAACGCCGCCATCGCCGCGCTCAAGCAGGTAGGCAGCGCCGGCGGCTTCGTCATGACCTACATCGGTTTTCCCGACAAGACCCACCGGTTTTCTGATACCGAAGGCCTGCGGCCCAATTACGATCCCACGTCCCGCCCCTGGTACAAGCAGGCCGTGGCCGCGGGCAAGCCGGTGGTCACGCCGCCCTACGTGGCCGCCAGCAGCGGCAAGCTGGTCGTGACCTTCGCCGTGCCCGTGCTGCGCGACGGCGCGCTCAAGGGCGTGGTGGCCGGCGACGTGTCCATGGACAGCGTCATCGCCACCATCAAGGCCATCCACCCCACGCCTGCCAGCTTCGGCGTGCTGGTAACAAAGGACGGCAAGATCGTGGCCCACCAGGACGATAAGCTCACGCTCAAGCCCCTGACGGGTCTGATGCCCGCGCTTGCCATCGACAAGCTCGCAGCGCTCGAAGGCGCCAAGGCGCCATTGCAGGTCGACGTGGACAATGCGCCCAAGCTGCTGCGGGCGCGCGGCGTGCCCGGCACGGACTGGATTGCCGTGATCGCGCTGGACAAGGGCGAGGCGACCGCAGGCATGCGCTCCATGCTGATGGCATCGGTGTTCGTGCTGATCGTGATCGCTTGCGTGGCGGCCGCCATCGTCGCCGGGGTGACAGCGGTTTCGTTCCGAAGGCTGTCGGTGATTCGCGACGCCATGCGGGATATCGGTAGCGGCGATGGCGACCTGACGCGCCGCCTGCCAGCCAATGGCTCCGATGAGGTGGCGCAGATTGCGCAGGCGTTCAACGCCTTCGCCGAGAAGCTGGTCAGCGTGATGCGCCAGATTCGGGATGCCAGTGCATCTGTCCATGTGGCCGCTGACGAGATCGCGGCCGGAAACATCGACCTTTCGCGGCGGACTGAATCGGCTGCGGCGAGCCTGGAAGAGACGGCGGCGTCGATGGAGCAGATCACCGCGACCGTGAGCCAGTCCGCCATGTCGGCCAAGCAGGCCGATGCGTCTGCGATCGCGGCCTCCCAGGTCGCTGGCAATGGCGGCGCCGCCATTGGCGAGGCCATTCAAACCATGAGCGAAATCGAGCGGGCTTCGGTCAAGGTGTCCGACATCATCGGCGTGATCGAAGGCATTGCATTCCAGACCAACATCCTGGCGCTGAATGCCGCGGTGGAAGCGGCGCGCGCCGGCGAGCAGGGCCGTGGATTTGCCGTGGTTGCCGGTGAGGTGCGCGGGCTGGCGCAGCGCAGTTCGCAGGCTGCGAAGGAGATCAAGACGCTGATCGAGACCACCGTCGACAGCGTGGTGTCCGGGTCCGGGCAGGTTCGCCGCGCCGGAGACACGATGAATGCGATCGTCGGGAACGTGGACAAGGTGACCAGCATCATTTCCGAGATCACGAATGCCGCGCAGGAGCAGACCCGGGGCATCCAGGAGGTGAACCGGGCGGTCAGCCAGCTGGATCAGATGGTGCAGCAGAATGCGGCTTTGGTTGAGGAATCCACCGCGGCGGCCGAGGCGTTGCAGGGGCAGGCGGGCGCGTTGGCGGGGGTCGTGGGGCAATTCAGGCTGGGGTGAGGTACTGGGAGCCCATGGCGGGCTCCCGCATCCCGGTGTTCTCCCTTCTGCCTGAATGGCGCTATCACACACGCAGCATGAATTCCGCAAAGGCCTCCGAGTCAAGCGGGCGGCTGACTAGATAGCCCTGAATGGCATCGCATCCGGCATCCTTCAACTCCGCCGCCTGGCGTTGGCACTCGACGCCTTCCGCGATTGTTTTCATTCCCAGCGAACGAGCGAGACCGACAATGCTGCGGATGATCGCAGACGCCTTCTCCGAATCGGCCAGCGCTCGAACAAACGACCTGTCGATCTTCAGCGTGTCGATGGGCAGTCGAACCAGATAGCCGAGACTGGAGTATCCAGAGCCGAAGTCGTCCAGCGATGTGGATATGCCGGCTAGCTTCAGCGCGGCAAGAACGGACGTTGCCCTTTCGATATCGCTCACCAGACTGTCCTCCGTGACTTCAATGTCGAGCATTGCGGGGGACACGTCGTATGCCCTCGCGATACGGAGAATCCTATCTGTAAGTTCCACACAGAGAAGTTGCCGAGCCGACAGATTGAGGCTGATCCGCGGTATGGATACACCCAGCTGCCGCCATGCACCGATATGCCGGCAAACTGCATTGAGCAGCCATTCGACGAGGGCGCCTTCATATGGGGACTCAAGTAACACATCCAGGAATGCGTGCGGCATCAGCAATCCTCGTTCAGGATGACGCCAGCGAAGAAGCGCCTCAGCACCGATTGGGGAAGCATCCGCGAGTGCTATCTGAGGCTGGAAATGAAGCTCGAACTGGTTCGCGGCAAACGCCTCACGAAGATCCATGCGCAAGGCAAGACGGTCACGCATGCCCCGGTCGAGTGCGCCATCGTACGCGCGCACCTGAAATCGGCCAGATGACTTCGCTGCGTACATGGCCGTGTCGGCACGACTCAGCAATGCCTCGGCCGATTCCGGTGCTTCTCTCAGTAGCGCGATGCCAATGCTAGCCGACAGGGAGACGGATCTTCCGCATGCTTCGAATGGCATTGCGAGCTCACTGAGCACCGCATGCGCGAACGCTTCTGCCATGCTTTCGGTCGTATTGCGCAATAGCAGAACAAACTCGTCGCCCCCTACGCGCGCGGCGAAACATTCAGGTGCGAGAATTGCGACTAGCCTTTTCGCGAGGCCGCGCAGCAGATCATCGCCGACAGCATGACCGAACGCATCGTTGACTTCCTTGAAATGGTCCAGATCAATAAACAGCACCGCCAGGGAAGCACCCTGCGTAAATCCTGATGAAGCAGCCTTGGCAACCGCGCCTGATAGCGCTTCCATGCACTTGCGCCGGTTGGGCAAACCAGTCAGATAGTCGTGACTAGCTTCAAACTCCAACAGCGCCGCGTGCTTGTGTTCGCGCGTGACGTCGCGGAAGAGTACCGTAATGCCATCGTCGTGGGCAAATGAGCGAGCCTCAAACCAGGTGCCGAGCGGTGCGTAATAGTCAGTATGCCGACCGGGGAGTCCAGTTGCCGCCGTCTGCTGATAGACGCGGTAGTAGCCGGAGCCTACCAAGTCCGGGTAACACTGCCAGATGCCGCGTCCCAGCAGGTTTTGCCGCTCCTGCTGCAAGTATCGTTCGGCTGTATGGTTGAGATAGGTGAAGCGCCACGATCTGTCTATCGACATGAATCCGTCGCTCAGGCTATCAAGCATGTCACCAAGGTGAGGCGGTGCGGGCTGTCGGGCGCCGGCATCTTTCGGGCGGGGAGGACAAGAGTCAGTCTGTCGTTCCATTTTATTTGGGGCCATCTGTTCGCTTCGGACCCAAAGGCATCGCACGTGCGCAAACCGTGGGCTCATTGCATTCTAGCCGCGTTTGCCACCGCTACGAACATTGGGATGCGCTCGCGCCCCCCTGCTCGGCTGTATCTCTACGCTCCATTGTCGCCAAGGCGCCCTGCCGTCTCCGGAACGATGAACGCACCCACCAGGTAGATGATGGTGACAACCGCCAGGAAGATGCCCAGCACCATGGGCAGTTCGGCCGGGGTGCTGGCGCACAGCGAAGCAAACGTCGGCATCATGCCACCGACGGCAAATCCGATATTCCATGACAGGCCGGTCCCCGTGGCACGGATGCTGGTGGGGAACCGTTCGTTCAGGAAAATGAGGATCGGGGAGAAGCCGCTGCAGCCCAGCATGGCCAGCACCATGGCATACAGGCCGAGCGTGGTGGTGTCCGGCGCCGCCGGCATCCACTGGTAGAGCAGCGGCAGCACCACCACGTTCAGCGCGCCGATCAACAGGAAGGCTCGCTTGCGGCCGATCATCGTACTGAGGTGGCCGGCAAGAATCGATGCCACGATCACACCCAAACTGCTGGCCATGAGGATGGCGGCAGCCTCGCCAGCCGATGCCTTCACCACCACCTTGAGGAAGGTCGGCAGGTAGCCGGAGGTCAGGTAGTAGGCGCTGCCACCGCCCACGGTGAGCAGGATGTTGACGAAGAGGACGCCACGGTACTGGCGGGAGAAGATCACGCGCAGCGGGTTCTCAACCGGCGCGGCATGCCCCTTGGCCGCCTGCAACTGCTTCCACAGCGGAGACTCCTCCAGCGAGTTGAAGATGAACAGGCCGAGCAACGAGCTGATGATGCCGGAGAAGAACATGCAGCGCCAACCCCAGGTGTCGAACGCATCGCCGGGAAACAGCGCGGTCATCGCCATGTAAGTAATGGAAGCCAGCAGTGCCCCGATGCCCGCGCCACCGCCACCGACCAGCCCGGAGACGGCGCCGCGCCAGGATGGGGGCACCGATTCGGTACCGATGGTGTGGGTGGATGCCACCACGCCACCAACGAAGATACCCTGCACCAGCCGGAGCAGGATAAACAAGGCTGGCGCAAGCAGCCCCACCTGACCCACCGTGGGCAGCAGGCCGAACGCCGCCGTGGACAAGCCAACGCCAGTGACGGCAACGACCATCGCCCCCTTGCGGCCGTGGCGGTCGGCATAAGAGCCGAAGATCGCCGAGCCGAGTGGCCGCATCAGCAGCGTCACGGCAAACGATGCATACACCGCGGCCAGCGACAGCATCGCGTGCTCCGACGGGAAAAACAGCCTGCCGATCACGGGCGCCACGAACAGCAGGATGAACAGGTCGAACAGGTCCAGCGCCCATCCCATGCACGACGCCGCCACGGCACCAAACACCTGGCGATTGCTCGCCGCTGGCAGCGCCTCGCTGATCGTCGCTGCACTCTTCTTTGCTACGGCTTCCATTGTTGTCTCCTTTGATTTGGATCTCTGCTTGGATCATTACGGCAGCGATGACGCGCGGGCGGTGCCTTGCCGGCGCGCCCGCGATTTCCATCAGCTGCCGCGGAACGCCGGCTTGCGCTTGCCGTGGAAGGCTTCCACGCCTTCTCGGAAATCGTCCGAGCTGCGCAGGCGGCTATAGCAATGCCCTTCCAGCTCGATGGCGATCGACAGCGGCGCGTCCTCGGTGTCGTTGAGCAGCTTCTTGGCGGTGCGCTGCGCCAGCGGCGAGAAGCCCCGCAGTTCGTCGACCAGCGCATCGGTGGCGGCTTCCAGCTCGGCGTCTGCCACGCATTCCACGGCGATGCCCCACTCATAGGCCTGCTTGCCCGAGATGCGGCGCGAGCGCATCACGATGTCCTTGGTGCGGCCGATGCCCACCATCTTCTGCAGGCGCGCCGAGCCGCCCGAGCCGGGGATCTGGCCGAGCTTCTGTTCCGGCAGCGCGTACTGCGTGGTCTCCGTGGCGATGCGGAAGTCGCACGCCAGCGACAGCTCGAAGCCCACGCCAAAGCAGTAGCCGCGGTTGGCGGCAATCACCGGCTTGCTGCAGCGCGCCGGTGCCGCCACGTTCCAGGCCAGTTGCGAGACATGCTCGGGCGATGCCTCCAGGAAGCCCTTGATATCGCCGCCGCTGGAAAAATGCTCGCCTTGCGAACGCAGCACGATCACGCGCACGCGATGGTCGGCATCCAGCGCTTCAATGACGGCGCGCAACTGGTCGCGCGCTGCCATGGCGATCACGTTGTAGGGTGGACGGTGCAAGATGATGTCCGCACGCTCGCGCCCGGCATCGATCTCCACGGAGAAGCCGTCGAGTTGCTGGAGCCGCTGCTGGTCGGGATGGATCATCTCGGTTGCCTGGGTCATGTCTTACTCCTTGATGGTATCGACAGGCGCGGCGTCCGCTGCCTGGTTGGGGTTGGGGTTGGGATTAGGGTCGGGGCTCATGGAATGCTGGGCCAGTGCGTAGTCGCCGGCGGACAGCTTGCGGCGCAGGATCTTGCCAACCGGCGACTTGGGAATCTCCTCCACGAAGACGTAGTCGCGCGGGCGCTTGAAATTGACCAGGTCAGAGCCGCGGCAGTAGGTATCCAGGGCTTGCGCGTCGATGTTGCCGCGCGGCTTGACGAAAGCCACCACCTTCTGGCCCCAGCGCGGATCCGGCACGCCGGCCACCGCCACCTCATCTACCGCCGGATGCAGCGACAGCACCGATTCGATATCGACCGGGGAGATGTTCTCGCCGCCGCTGATGATCATGTCGTCCACCCGGCCGCTGACGAAGAGGTCGCCCTCGGCATCGAAGTAGCCGGTGTCGCCGGTGAAGTACCAGCCATCGCGCAGCGATTTGGCATTGGCGTCGGCGCGGTTCCAGTAGCCCTCGAAGGCCTCGTCGCCGCGCAGGTCGGCGATGATCTGGCCTTCCTCGCCGGTAGCCGCCAGATCGTCGGGTGAGCGGGCATCCAGGCGCACCACGCGCAGGCGCGTGTTGATGCCGGCGCGCCCGGCGCTGCCGGGCTTGCGGGTGGCGCGCTGGTCCACGCTGAAGGTGTACACCTCCGACGAGCCGTAGTGGTTCACGAACAGCTCCGGCTCGAAGGCCTGCGCGAGGCGGCGCAGCAGGCCGTCGCTCATCGAGGCACCGGCAAAGCCGAGCTTGGTCACGGTGCGGATCGCCGGGGGATCGAATCCCGTATCGGCCAGCAGGTCGTGGTACAGCGTCGGCACCAGGTACAGGCAGGTGATCCGGTGAGTGGCGATCTCCTTGAGCGCCTGCCCGGCGTTCCAGCGCCGCACGCAGACGAACAGGCCGTCCACCAGCGCCATTGCCAGCAGCGAGCGCACGCCCATGGTGTGGTAGAGCGGCATCACGCCAAGGGTGCGCTCACCATGGCGATACAGGTTCTGCGCCACGTGCGCCAGCGCCGCGGCGCGCTCCTGCTGGTGGCGGCGCGGCACGCCCTTGGGCTTGCCGGTGGTGCCCGAGGTGTAGAGCATCAGCGAGACATCGCCCGCTTCTGCCACCGGGCCGCCATGCAGCGCAATGCTATCCAGCAGCGAAGCGAAGGACATCGAGCCGCCAGCCGCGCAGTCCAGCGCAATGCAGGGCACGGCCTGCGCCGCGAGGCTGCCCAGCACCGCATCGGCGCTGACCGGCTCGAACACCAGCGCCTTGACGCCGGCATCCTGCACGCAGTAATCGAGCTCCTCCGGCTTGGCGCGCCAGTTCAGCGGCACCATCACGATGCCGGCGAACTGGCAGGCCCAGTGCAGCGTGGCCATTTCCCAGCGGTTTTGCAGCACGGCCAGCAGGCGATCGCCCGGCGCCAGGCCGATCTCGCGCAGGCCGCACGCCACGCACCGGATGCGCTCGTACCATTGCGCATAGGTAAGCATCAGGTCGCCGTCGACAATGGCGGGCGCATGCGGGCTGCGCTCCACGCTCTGCAGGAAGGTGCGGCCGAGATCAAGCATCGCAGGCCTCCTGGGTATCTACGCCGGTAGCAGCCTGACGAGCCCGTGCACGGATCGCGGCTACGTCGAGCACGGCGGCCACGATGGGGGTGTAGCCCGTACAGCGGCACAGGTGGCCGGACAGCATGTCGCGCACCTGCGCTTCGCTGGGTTCCGGCACGCGCTCCAGGTAGTCCGCGCACGACATCAGAATGCCTGCCGTGCAGAATCCGCACTGCAGCGCGTGGTGGCGGCGGAAGGCTTCTTGCAGGTCGCCCAGTCCCTCGGCCGGCGCCAGGCCTTCGACGGTATCGATGGCGCGGTCCTCGGCCTGCACGGCCAGCATCAGGCACGAGCGCGCGGCTACGCCGTCGACCCGCACCGTGCATGCGCCGCAGACGCCATGCTCGCAACCCACATGGGTGCCGGTGGCACCGAGCGCGTGGCGCAGGAAGTCCGACAACAGCTCGCGCGGCTCGCAATAGCCGCTGCGTTCGCGGCCGTTCAGGGTCAAGGTGATGCGGCGTTGCTCCTGACGCTGCATTACCTCGGCGGGCTTGCCGGAAACGGCGCCCTTGGTGGTCTTGCTCATTCTGCCTCCTCGATCACACGCATGCCCAGTTGCCGCACCAGGTGCCGGCGGTACTGCGCGCTGATATGGGCGTCGTCCTGCGCGCCCAGTTTCCAACTGAAATCGTTGACGGCCTCCTCCAGGTCCTTGCCCTGCAGGTGCGGCCAGATTTCCAGCACCGGCCGGTCCGCCACGCCGCCAACCGCCAGCGCGATGGCGTCATCGGTCACGGTGGCCGCGCAGGCCACCAGCGCAAAATCGCCGTGGCGCGCGGAGAATTCGGCAAAGCCGTAGCGCGCCCCGGGGCGCCGCAGCGGAAAGCGCACCGCCTCCACCAGCTCGTCGGGCTCGCGCGCCGTCATCAACATGCCCTGGAAGAAGCTGGCCGCAGGCAGCACGCGGCGGCGGCGGGCTGAACGCAGCACCACCTCGCCGCCCAGCGCGGTCAGCACCAGGGGCAATTCCGCGCTCGGGTCGGCATGAGCCACCGAGCCGCACACGGTGCCGCGATTCCGGATCTGGAAATGCGAGATATGCGGAAAGGCCATGGCCAGCAGCGGCACCTCGTCGGCCAGCGAGCGGCGCCATTCGACGCTGCCCTGAGTGGCCGCGGCGCCGACCACCAGGGCAGCGTCGTCCACCCGCACCGTGTTCAGCTCGGCGGTGCGCGAGATATCGATCAGCAGTTGCGGCTGCGCCAAGCGCATATTGAGCACCGCCATCAGCGACTGGCCACCGGCCAGCACGCGCGCGCCCTCGCCGCCACGGGCCAGCGCATCGAGCGCGTGCTGCGTGGTTTCGGCGCGCAGGTAATCGAAAGCGGATGGTTTCATCGACGGACTCCCAAACGGGCCAGCAGCCGGGCAAGCCAGCCTTGCGGCCGTACCGGCTTGCCGGCGGCCTGGCGGCCGAGCGATTCAAACAACTGGCGCAGCACCACCTTGGCGGCACCTTCCAGCATGCGTCCGCCCACGGCGGCGACCTTGCCGGATACCTCGGCCTCGTAGTCGTAACTCAGGCGCGTGCCGCTGCCATGCGGGACCAGCTCCACCAGGCCGGCGCCGCGCGCACTGCCCAGCGAGGACATGCCTGCGCCTGCCAGCCGCAGCCGGCGCGGGGGATCGAGGTCCGACAGTGCGATCTCCGCCTCGAAGCGGGCCTTGATCATGCCAACCCCCACCGTCACGTCGGCGCGGTAGTGGTTCTCGGCGGTGCGCTCCAGCGCGTGGCAGCCGGGCACCACCTTGGCCAGCGCCTGCGGGTCCACCAGCACGGCGAAGATGGCTTCGGGCGTGGCATCCAGATCCACCGAGCCGCGCGCGGTGAGCGCCTTGCCGCTGCCCTTGCGGGCCGCGGGCACGGCGGCCTCGCGCATCGCTTCGAGCAGCTCGGGGCGCGACGGCGGCGGATCGTCGAAGCCCACCATGGCCATCACCTTGGCCGGGGTCAGCGGCAGGCGGATGTCCTGCTCGCCGAGCGCGTCGGCCACCGCGTTGGCGATGCAGGGCGGCGTGCTCATGTTGTTGCCCTCGCCCAGGCCCTTGGCGCCGAGCGGCGTGAAGGGGCTGGGCGTCTCCAGGTGCACGATCACCGGGTCCGGCACCTCGCAGGTGGTCGGCATCAGGTAGTCCGCCAGCGTGCCGGACTGGAAGCTGCCGTCGGCGCCGTAGCGGAACTCCTCCATCAGCGCCGCGCCCAGCCCTTGGGCGAAGGCGCCACGGATCTGGCCATCGGCCAGCGCCGGGTTGAGCAGCGTGCCGGCGTCGTGCGCGGTTACGTAGCGGTCGATGCGCACGCGCCCCGTGGCGCGGTCGATCTCCACGCCGCACATATCGAAGGCAAAGCCGTAGGCGGCCGAGGTGTTGATGCGGTCGTTCTCATCCGGCGCTTCCAGGTTGGGCGGCGACCAGAACACCGTCTCGCGCAGGCCCGGCTCCTCTGCGGCCGGCAACTGCTGCGGTGACCAGTGCGGCGCATTGCTGGCCACGCGCGTGAAGGGCAAGCCGGATTCGGGCGCGCCTTTGCGGGCAATGCGGCCATCTTCGAACACCACCTCGGCGGGCGTGCAGCCGAACTGCGGCGCCGCGATGCGCGCCAACTTGTCGCGCACCCGCTCGGCCGCCAGGTGCACGGTGCCGGCCACGGCGCCGGCGAAACGGCTGGAGTAGTTGCCCGCGGCGACCGACCATGCATCCTTGTGCGTATCGAACTCGACGTTCACGACCACGTCGGCCGGATTCACGCCGAGCACATCGGCCACCACCTGCGCGCACACTGTCATATGGCCCTGCCCGGCCGGCGTCGAGGCAATGGTGACCACCACGCCGCCGAGCAGGTCGACGCTGACCGTGGCGCTGGCGATGGCACCGTTCTTCGGCCCCGCATTCTTGCGCGCCTCGGCGGGCATGGCGGTGGTGATATAGCCCATGTTCGACACCGACGGCTCGACGATGGCAGCAAAGCCGATGCCATAGAGCCGGCCCTCGGCGCGTGCGACATCGCGGCGGCACGTCAGCTCGTAGTAGCCGCCTTCTTCCAGCGCGCGCGCCAGCGCCAGCTGGTAGTTGCCGGAGTCCAGCAACGCGCCCGCCGCTGCGCGATAGGGAAAGGCATCGGCGTCGACAAAGTTGCGGCGATACACGTCGAGTGGATCGAGCCCGAGTTGTGTCGCGATGCGATGCACCAGCCGCTCCAGCGCAAAATACACCTGCGGGCCGCCAAAGCCCCGCACCAGGCCGGTGGGCGTCTTGTTGGTCATCACCACGCGGTTGCGCACCAGCAGGTTGGGGATGTCGTAGGCGCCAGTCAGGCAGCCGTGCATGCGGTAGAAGGTAGCGGGCTCCGGCGCGCGCAGATAGCCGCCGCAGTCTTCGATCTGGTCATAGGCCAGCGCTTTGATGCGGCCGTCTGACTCCACCGCGGCTTCCAGCGTGGACAGCCGCGCGGTGGCGGAGGTGGCCGCGCTGAGATGTTCGAGGCGGTCCTCCACCCACTTTACCGGCGCGCCGGCCTTGCGGGACGCCAGGCACATCAGCACCGCGTAAGGAAACACCGCCTGCTTCACGCCAAAGCTGCCGCCGGAATCGCGCGGGGCCTTGTGGCGCAGCCGGTTGGCCGGCACCTTGAGCGCCATCGCCATCACCGCATGCAGCGAGAACGGCCCCATGAAATTGGAGGTGACGTCGTAGCCTTCGTCACCGGGCAGGAACTCGGCAATCACCACGCCGCATTCGATCGGCGTGCAGGTGTTGCGCGGATAGTGCGCGGTCAGCGTGACCCGGTGCGGCGCCGCGGCGAAGGCGGCTTCAGGCTCGCCGTAGCGGAAGTGGCGGTCGCTCACCACATTGGCACCTACGCCGGGATGCAGGATGGGCGCATCGTCGGCCAGCGCGGCCTCGATCGATACCACCGGCGGCAACACGCGGTAATTCACCCGCACCAGGTCGAGCGCGTCTTCGGCCAGGGCACGGCTCTCGGCCATTACCACGGCCACCGGCTCGCCCACATAGCGCACGCGGTCCATGGCCAGCGCCCATTGCTCCATTGGCGACTTCACGGCGACCACGAAGGGACGCGACCAGGCCACCAGGTCGGCGCCGGTCAGCACCCCATGCACACCCGGCGCGGCAAGCGCCGCGCTGGCATCGATGGTGCCGAGTTCGGCATGCGCATGCGGGGACCGCACGATCGCGGCGTGCAGGGTGCCCGGCTTCACGCCCAGGTCGTCGCCATAGCGGCCACGGCCGGTGAGGATCGCGGCGTCCTCGAGCCGCTCCATCGAGCGGCCGACGTGACGCTGGCGCGCGGCTGCGCCGGCCGCTGCGGATTCAAGGTGGATGGCCGCCGCTGCGGCGGGCAGGCTGCGCTTGTCGCTCATGGCCGGCCCTCCCGCGTGGCGGGACTGGCACGGTCCATCTGGTTAGCGGGGATTGCGGGCCGGCACGGGGAGATGCAACGCGGCACGGGGCGAACGCCCGCTACCGCTGTCTCCAGTGTCGTGCCGGTCATGCCGCCAGCATCGTTCTGTCTCATTCCTGACTCCGTTCTGCGCGTCGGCCCCGACAGGCGAATCCGCCGGGGACATGCAACGTTGAACAGGAGCTTAGTGAGATTATGGTATTAGTTCTAATATTGTTTTTTGATTATGCTTATCAGTTCCGATGATGTTATTCCAGGTGGACTTTAGTGGGCACATCTGGGCTGTTGACGCACCGCGCATGAGGGTTTTCCCCCGATAGTGGCCGGGCGTTCCGGCAACGTGACAACAATAAATCTGATACGATCACTCCACGCTAACAGATTTTTTGATACATAATCGATCACTTGGCATGGACATCAAACAGATCCAGTACTTCATTGCGCTGTTCGAAGATGGCTCCGTCACGCGCGCGGCCAAGCGGCTGAATATCGTGCAACCGGCGCTCAGCATGCAGATCGCCAAGCTGGAAGAAGAGTTCGGACAGAAGCTGTTCGATCGCATCCCGCACGGGATGGTGCCGACAGCGGCCGGCCGCATGATGTACCGGCTGTGCCTGCCGATCACGCGGGACCTCGCCAACGCCCGGCAGCAACTGATGCAACGCGAGGAGCAGGTGGCCGGCAACATCTCCATCGGCATGGTGGCGTCGGAAACGGAAAGCGTGCTGGTGGGGTCGCTGGTGCGCTTCAACGAGCGCTACCCGAATGTGGAGGTATCGGTGGCGGACGGATTCAGCGCCACGCTGATCGACCTGGTCTCCGCCGGCCAGCTCGACGCGGCCGTGGTGCACAAGCCCCGTGGCAAGCTATCACTCCACGTGCAATCCCTTCATGACGAGGAAATGGTGCTGGTCACCAGCGCCGAGCATGGCCCGGAACTGCCGGCAGCGGTGGAACTCACCAAGCTGCCGGGGCTGGAGCTGGTGCTGCCCACCAAGCGCCACGGCTTGCGCGGCGTGCTGGATGCGGCCACGCAACTGGAAGACGTGACCCTGCAGCCGAAGTTCGAGATCGACATCCTCGGCACCATCGTGCAGTTCGTCGAGGCCACCCGCTTTGGCACGGTGCTGCCGCGCATCGTGGTGCAACGCGCGGTGGACGAGGGCCGGCTGCGCGTGTACCCCATCCTGGCGCCGCGCATCGTGCGCCACCTGGTGTGCGTAAGCCATCCGCAGCGCCCGCTCAGCACGGCAGCCGATGCGCTGATCGCGATCGTGGCCGAGGAGATCCGCAGGGTGTCGGGCGCCCCCGGCTGATCCGGGTGCACAGCATCAGGAAGGGCACGATACGGTAGGCTACTTTCCGGATCGTGCCGGCTTCGAGGTCATGCGCCGGGAAGGCGTTAACAGCAACACGCAAAATAAGTAAGATAAGTCTCCATGGGTCAGGCAAATCGATACAGTTTTTCCGGGTTAGCGACCAGGATCCGGTGGATGGTCGCCGGGTCAGGAGCCCAGTCGCGCAGCAGGTCAAACAGCACGGCATCGTTGGGCTTGCGGCATTCTGTGGGGTGTGGCCAGTCGCTACCCCAAATCACCTGCGCAGGCGCCACATCCACAAAGGCGCGGGCGACCGCCGACACATCGGCATAAGCCGGAGCGCCCGTGACGGTATCCATATAGGCACCGGACAGCTTCACATAGGCCCGGCTCTCGCGCATTAAGTCAGCGACCACCGCAAAGGCCTCGTGCATGGTGCCCAGCGGCTGCGGCAAGCGGCCTAGGTGGTCGAACACCACGGGTACCGGCAACCGCGCCAGCAGTCGGCGATGCTGCACGATCTGCTCCGCTTGCATCAGCACCTGGACATGCCACCCGAGCGGTGCCACGCGCTCTGCTAGTGTTAGCAGCATTTCGGGCGTCGAATTGCCCCAGGACTGCGGCGACACAAAATTCACTCGCAGCCCCACGATGCCGCCATCGCGCAGACGTTCCAGTTCAGCGTCCTCGACCTGCGCACCGACCACAGCCACGCCACGCGATTGGTGGCCGAGCGTGGCCAGCGCGTCGAGCGTGCAGCAATTGTCGATACCGTAGGTCGACGGCGTAACCACCACCGTGCGCGACGTGCCGATGCGCCGCTGGAACAGGCGATAGGCGTCGACCGTCGCCACCGGCGGTGACTTCTTCCAGTGTGGCGATGCGGGAAAGCGCGGATCGTACACGTGCATGTGGCTATCGCAGGCGTTAGCAGGCGCTGCCAGCACCGGTGGCTGGTCGCCTTCGGAATGCGGCACGGCTTGGCTGCTGCCTGCTGACACGGACCACTGCATAGCGCCGTTGGCGCCTGCCGCCGGTGCCGCCCAGGATCGGAGACGCTTCCAGACGGCAGGGACATGGGATGGCATTGCGGGCACCCTGCCTACTCCAGCGTCACCCCCGCGGCCTTGCCCACGCGCGCCCACTTGGCGATGTCGGCCTTCTGAAAGGCCGACAACTGCTGCGGGGTGCCACCGACCACCTTGACGCCCAGCTTGTCCAGGTGAGCCACCACTTCCGTATCCTTCAGGATACGGTTGATCTCGGTGTTCAGGCGTTGCACGATGGCCGCCGGCGTGCCGGCCGGAGCAAACACTGCCTGCCACTGCTCGGCCTCGAAATCGGGCACGCCCGCCTCGGCCATAGTCGGCACCGCCGGCAAGCTGGCCACGCGCGCCTTGGTAGCCACGCCGAGCGCGCGCAGCTTGCCACCCTGCACATGCGGCAAGATGGGCGCGGTGGGCGCAAACATAAAGTCCACGTGGCCGGCCATCACATCCTGGATGGCGGGGACGTCTCCCTTGTAGGGCACGTGGGTCATGTCAGCCTTGCGCTCTTCTTTGAGCAGTTCGCCGGACATCTGCAGGATGGTGCCGCTGCCGCCCGAGGCAAAGGTGACGGCGCCGGGCTTTGCTTTGGCGGCAGCCAGCAGCGCCTGCACGTTGCGGTACGGGCTGTTGGGGCCGACGATCAGCACGCTGGGGATCGTGCCGATCATCACCACGGGCTCGAAGGACTTGATGGCGTCATAGGGCAACTTCGGATTGAGCGCCGGGTTGATCGCGTGCGACGCGGTGGACGCGCCCAGCAACGTGTAACCGTCGGCCGGCGCGCGTGCCACGAAGGCTGAGCCGATGGCGCCAGTGGCGCCGGGTCGGTTCTCCACCACCACGGTGGTGTGCAGCGCCTGGCCAAGCTTCTGCGCGATCAGGCGCGCCAGGATGTCGGTGGTGCCGCCGGCCGGATACGGCACGACATAAGTGATCACCCGATTGGGCCAGTCAGACTGCGCCGAGACACTCGCTGTGACGCACGCCAGCAGGGGAATGCAGAGCGTGATAAACAATTGCCTGAGTTTCATGGGAACGGTCTCCTCGGATTGCTGTTATCCGACATCGGCATCAGGGGCCAAAGCCATAGAGTCTTCGGGGGTTATCGGCAAGAACTTGCCTGGCCAGTGCATCGTCGCCACACCATTGCCGGAAGAGCGACATCAGGTCGCCGTCATCTGGCGACGAGCGGCCCCTGGCAATGATTGTTGGGTGTGGCCAGTCCGATCCCCAGACCATCTGGCCAGGTGCGCATTCGAGATAGCGACGCGCAAGCGAAGCGACGTCGCCGTATAGTGGTGGTCCTTCCCTGGACTCAATGTAAGGACCAGACAGCTTCACCCAAGCCCTGCCGTCACCCAACAGGCTTGCAATGACCTCGAACGCAGGCTCGAACTCAGCCCCGCCGAATGGCAAGTGCCCGTAGTGGTCAAATACGATGCGAGCGGGCAAGGTCTTCAACAGCGGTTGCATGTGCGGCAACCACGCGGCGGGCGCATTGAGTTGAATATGCCAGCCCAGAGGCGCGACACGCGCAGCAAGCGGCGCAAGCATCTCCATGTCTACTGGGCCGGGCATCGTGAGGTTGAACCTGATGCCTCGAATGCCGGATGCATGCAGGCTTTCGAGCTCACTCTCGGTAATGGAGGTGTCCACCACCGCGACGCCACGGGCCTCCACGCCCAACTCTCGGAGGGCAGCCAATGTGGGCCTGTTGTCCGTGCCATAGGTGGACGGCGTGACCACTACGGCTCGGGTGGTTCCCATCTCCCCCTGCACCGCCCGGTAGTCCGGGACGAGCGCATCTGGTGGTCGCAGCGTTGCAGTCCCTGCAGCCGGATAGCGGCTATCGTAGACGTGCATATGGCAATCGCAAGCGTTCGCAATAGAGGGTTGGCCAAGGGCTCTCATCTAATGTTCTCCGAACCAAGCTCGCGTGAAACACCACGGTGCCTGGACGATTTTTCCAATTGGGATGCCCTGCCTCTTGCCTGCACGGCTCATCCAGCGTTGTGTCACGTCGGCTCTCCGTCTCGCCGCCACAGCGGCATGCCCGCCACATCCATCTCTATGCGCAGGATGTCTCCCGCCGTGGAGTCTGTCGCAAATAACGTCTTGCCGGCGGGGCCGCCAAAGGCGAGATTGGTCAGCGAATGCCCGGCGGGGCCGCGCAGCACCTGCACCGGCTCAGCGCGATGGCTCAGCACCCACACGTAGGCCAGTCCGGGGTTCGCCACCAGCAGCCGGCCCGATACATCCATGGCCAACCCGTCAGGGCCACTCGGTCCATAGGAGGTGAAAAACTGCCCGGTCTTGGACACGCCGCCATCGGCGAGGATGGGCATGCGCCAGACGCAATTTGCCCGCGTCACCGCGACGAACAGGAATTTCTCATCGGGTGACAGCACGATACCGTTCGGGCTGGGCACATTGGAGAGCAGCAGTTCCAGCCGCCCGGCCACGCTCAGTCGGTAGACGCGTCCGGTCGGGTCATGCAGTCCGGTCTGCCCCTGGTCGGTGAAATAGATGTTGCCCTGCGAATCCAGCGTAAGGTCGTTGACTCCCTTGAAGCTCTCCGTGTTGCGGCGGTCCAGGTATGGCTTTGCACTGCCGACGCGTACATCGACAAGCATCAGGCCACGGCGGTAGTCCGTTACCAGCAGTTCGTTCGCGTTGAGGAACTTCATGCCGTTGGGCTCGCCGTCCCACTGCGCCACCACGTTCCACTCGCCGGCCGGGTCGATGCGCAAGACGCGCCCATTGGGTATATCGCCGACATAGAGGTTGCCCTCCCGGTCGAATACAGGCCCCTCCAGAAAGCAGTCGATTTCGCGTCCGCCCTGGTTGGCATCCGCCCAGGCCGTTCGCCTGCGTTGGCGATAGCACGCCGGCATGCTGGTAAACACGTCGAACTCTCGGACTTCCGGGGTATTCAGCAGGAACATGGCAATTTGGCTGTGCGCAGTGAATGGATAAGGATTGTCAGTATTTGCCGCTGGCTAGCGGCGCGGCAGCCCGCACTGCGTCAATCAGCCGTTAAACCCAACGCCTGGGCGATCTGGCTATAACCTGCCACCTCGCGCTGGACCAGGCGCACATGCGCTGACACGACTTGCATGTCGGACTTGTGTTGCCGGTACTTGCCGGTGCTCATTGCTTTTCAAACGCCGTATTGGCAGCGATCTTGCCCCAGAACGCCGTGCGTTCTGAAAGCTGCCGGGCGAATGCCGCGGCATCCCAATAGCCCGGGTCCGCGCCAATGCCTTCGGCAAAGGTCTTCATGTCCTGCGACGCCATGGCAGTAGCCACTTCCTTTTGCAGGCGATCCGTCACCGCCGCCGGCGTGCCGTGGGGCGCCCAGAGGCCGGTGAAGTTGACCACGCCATAGCCCTTCACGCCCGCCTCAGCAAATGTAGGCACGTTGGGCAACGCGGGCAGACGCTTGTCGCCGCTTACTGCCAGCAGCCGCAGGCTGCCGCCCTTGACCTGCCCGATGACCCCGGGCGTAGAAGCGATCTGGTAGTCAATGGTGCCGCCGAGCAGCGCCAGCGTGGCCTCTCCCGCGCCCTTGAATGGCACGTGCATGAAGTGAGCGCCCGTCGCCATGCCCAGTGCCTCGCTGGCGAAGTGCGGCGTGGTGCCAGCGCCGCCGGAACCATAGCTAACCTTGCCGTCGCCCGCGCGAGCGGCCGCCACCAGATCGCCCATGGTCTTGAACTTGCTGTCCGCTTTGACCGCAACAGCCATTGGAGCAAACACGAAGGCCGCCACCGGTTGCAGGTCCGTCGCATAGTCGAACGGCAGCTTCTTGAAGATATGCGGCAGCAGCGAGAACGTGGTGTCGTTGGCAAGCAGCGTATAACCATCGGCCGGGGCGTGCACCACTTGCGAGATACCGATGGTACCGGTGGCGCCCGCCTTGTTCTCGACGAAGAAACTCCGGCCTGTCTGCTCCGTAAGCCGCTGCGCCATCTTGCGGGTGACAGCATCCACGGCGCCGCCCGGCGGATAGGGCACGATGATCCTCACTGGCTTGGCGGGCCATGTCTGTGCGTGCACGGACATGGCGATCCACGCAAGCGCGCCCAGTACGCCGCGGCAAAGGGCCAAGGCTAAGGGTGATCTGGTTGTCATTGTTTGTCTCCAACTATTTTCTTGGGGTAATCGCGCGTTCGTGTGCGTCTGCACGCCACGCGCCGCCCTACGATGGCTAGCACCCTTCTCCCCGGTGGGGAGAGGGAGCAAAAGACCTCAGGCACTTCAAACGATTTGGGCGCATCCGGTCAGATTCGGGCTGCGCTGCGGGCAGCTTCGTTGAGCCTTAGCCGGCTTTGGCCGGCGCCGGGGCCTCAGCACGCGCCAGCACACCCAGCGTGTTCCGCGCCGCCGCCACGCCCATGTTCACGTACGCGGTGCTGGTCACGCCGCCTATGTGCGGACTGAGAAGAAAGCCAGGCTGGCCGTGAAAGATATGCGGCACCGTCATCGGTTCGACCGCGAAGCTGTCCAGCCCCGCCATGGCAACCTGGCCCGACCGCACGGCTGCCAGCAATGCTGGTTCATCGACCAAGCCGCCCCGCGCCGTGTTGACGAGGATCACGCCCTTCCTGCAGCGCGCCAGCGTTTGCGCGTTGATCAGTTGCCGGTTCTCGGCGCTCAGCGGGCAGTGCAGTGAAATCACGTCCGACTCTTTCCAGATCGTTTCCAGGTTCACGGGCTCGATATAGTCCGGCAGTTCCTTGGCAAACGGATCGAAGCCGATCACGCGCATGCCCATGGCATCGCACATCCTGGCAAAGCGCTGGCCGATGGCGCCCAGGCCAATCAGGCCGATAGTGGCACCTGCCAGCTCAACGCTCTTGTGCGTGGCCTTGTCCCAGTGCCCGGCATGCATGCGCGCATTGAGCAGCACCACAGATTTGGCGCAGCCCAGCAGCAGTGCTAGGGCCTGCTCGGCCACCGCGGCGGCATTCGCACCGACGGCGGCTGTCACCTCGATGCCGCGTTGTGCCGCGGCGGCCTTGTCGATGGTGTCGGTGCCGCTCCCGTGCTTGGAGATGACCTTCAGCGCAGGCGCCGCGTCCATGATTTCCGGCGTCACTGCGCCGTAGCGCACGATGATGCCGACCGGGTTGTGGCGCTGAGCCAACGCCACAAGGTCGGCGGCCTGGGGCGTCTTGCCGGCGTAGACGATCTCAAAATCGCCGAGCAACGCCTCGGCTTGTGGTGCCAGGTCGGCCGCGGTGACGAGGATGGCTGGCTTGTTGCTCACAGCGTCTCCCCTTCTTTCAACACGCCTGCGGTGATGAGCGAGGCAACCAGCCACGGTGCGTTGGTCTTGCCTTCCTTGATCTGCGCGATGCGCCGGGCTTCCGCGGCTTCCTTGTGCTCGGCGAGCGGCAGCAGCGACGCGATCTTTTCACGCTCGACCACCACCAGGCCGTCGGCGTCGCCGCAGATGAAGTCGCCAGGGTTGACCGTGACGCCACCGACCGAGACCGGGTGGCCAATGCGCCCGCCCACTTCCTTGGTCGGGCCGTTGGGGTTGGTGCCCACCGAGAACACCGGGTAATCCATCTCGTCAATTTCCAGGCTATCGCGCACCGCGCCGTCGATCACCACGCCGGCGATGCCGCGCTGGCGGCATGCATTCATCATGATGGTGCCCATCAGCGCGCTGCTCTGGTCACCCTTGCCGTCGATCACCAGCACGTCGCCGGGCTGGGCCAGCGCCATCGCGGCATGGATCATCAGGTTGTCGCCGGGGCGCACTTCCACAGTAAAAGCGGTGCCCGCCAGCTTCATGTGCGGCCGCAGGGCGCGGATGCGGCCATGCAGCGCGCCACGGCGGCCAGCTACGTCGGCCAGGATGGCCGGTTGGAATTTAGCGGCCTGGGCGACGATGTCGGCGGGCACGCGGTCGAATGATTTGATAATGTTGGGCAAGCTCATGGCATGACTCCTGGGACGTTGGGGACGAGAGATTCGTTGGGGCGGCGAGCGATGGCGGCGATGCGTGGGACAGCGAGGATCAATCCACCTGCGCGCCAGATGCCTTGACGGCGGTCGACCAGCGGATCGTGTCTTTCTTCATCAGCGCGCCGAACTGCTCGGGCGTACCGCCCAATACATCGGCCCCCTGGTCGTTCAGCTTCTTCTTCAGGTCAGGCACCTGCAATGCCTTGTTGAACTCGGTATTCAGGCGCACCACGATGTCCTTGGGCGTAGCAGCGGGCGCCACAAATCCAAACCAGGTCACGGCCTCGAAGCCGCTGTAGCCGGACTCGGCAATGGTGGGCACATTGGGCAAGTCGGGCATGCGTTTGGCCGACGTCACGGCCAGGGGGCGCATCTTGCCGTTGCGGATGTGGCCGATCAGCGTGGGCACCGACGACAGGTAGAGCTGAACCTGGCCGCCGATCAGGTCGTTGACGGCCTGGGCCGCACCCTTGTATGGCACATGGGTGAGCTTGATCCCCGCCGTTTTCTGGAACAACTCGCTGGTCAGGTGCGCCACCGTGCCGTTGCCGGGGGAAGCCACATTGATGCTGCCGGGCTTGGCCTTGCTGGCCGCCACCACATCCGCCAGCGTCTTGTAGGGCGACTCCATCGTGGTCACCAGCACCAGCGGTGCGCTGGCCACCAGGCTCACGGGAGTCAGGTCCTTCGCCACGTCGTAGGGCAGCTTGCGGTAGAGCGTGGGGTTGATCGCCAAGTTGCTGGTCTGGCCCAACACGATGGTGTAGCCATCGCCGCTGGCCTTGGCAGCGGCGTCCACGCCGAGGTTACCGCCCGAGCCCGGCTTGTTGTCCACCACGAAGCGCCAGCCCATGGCCATCGCCACCTTGTTGGTCACCTCGCGGGCAATGATGTCCGTGCCGCCACCGGCCGGGAACGGCACGATCACGCGAATGGGCTTGGTGGGATAGGTATCGGCCAGGGCCGGGAAAGCGAGGGCGCAAAGGATGGCGGTCATCAGACCCCGGTACGGCGGTTTCATTGCATGTCTCCGAATCTCGTTATTTGTTGGAATGGATTCTGGTCGCTTGTTGCGACAGGTACAATATCGTTTCGTCTAATGCAACCCATTCCATACCATGGACTCATCGACTCCCCTGGCCGCCGGCGACGTGGCTGAAGATGCTGGCGGCGGCGTGATCGCGGTACGCCGGGCGCTGCGCGTCCTGGAAGCCTTTGGCGTAAGTGACGCACAACTCACTCTGGCCGAACTCAGCCGCCGCACGGGTTTTCACAAGACGACGGTACTGCGCCTAGCGCGTACGCTTGCGACGGACAACTACCTTGTGCAAAAGGAAGATGGCAGTTGGCGCCTGGGACGCGCCGCCGGCTGGCTGGGCGCGTGCTACCAGGCCACCTTCAACGTGTATGAGGTGGTGGAGCCGGTGCTGCGGGAGCTGACGATCAGGACGGGCGAAAGCGCCTCTTTCTATGTGCGCGAAGGCGAACAGCGCACGTGCCTGGTGCGCGTGGAAGGCCCGCAAGCCATCCGGCACCACGTGCGCATCGGAGCCGCGCTACCGCTGGACAGTGGCGCACCGGGGCGGGTCATCGTGGCGTTCTCCGGGGAGCCCGGGGAGCCTTACGAATCGATCCGGCGGCGCGGTTACCACCTCTCCATGGGCGAGCGCGAACCGGAAGTCTCCAGCGTGGCGGCCCCGGTATTCGGGTTACATTGGAAGTTGCTTGGGTCTGCCTGCATCTCCGGACCTACCTCGCGCCTGACCGAGGAAAAACTACTCGCGCTGGCACAGACCGTCATGGACGCGGCCAACCAGCTTTCCTACGAGATGGCGGGGAGCCGCCGACCTGCGACTGCTTTGCCGGTCAGTCCTTCGACCTGGCATCCTTGACAGGCACGCCATCGAGCAAACGCAAAGCGTTCTCGGCGTGCCCCGCCGACCCGCCAGATCAACGAAATATCACGGCCTGCAGATAGCTCGCGGTACGACTGTCCACGGCGAGTGCCACCGTCTGCGGAACGCCACTCACAACGATCCTTCCGCCGCTTTCTCCCGCACCCGGGCCGATGTCGAGGATCCAGTCGCTTTGCGCCGCGACACGCATGTCGTGCTCGACCAGCACCACGGTATTGCCGGCATCGACGAGCCCATGCAGATGCACCATCAGGCGATCGGTGTCGGCTGGATGCAGACCGGTCGTCGGCTCGTCGAGGATGTAGAGCGTATCGCCGCGTTGCGCACGCTGCAGCTCGGTCGCAAGTTTGATGCGTTGCGCTTCGCCTCCGGAGAGCTCGGTGGCCGGCTGACCAAGCCGTAAATAGCCGAGACCGATATCACGGAGCACAGTCAGTGAGCGCATCACCTGCGCCTCGTCGACGAAGAAGTCGCATGCGGTGTCCACGGTCATCGCCAGCACCTCGGCAATATTGCGCTCGCGCCAGCGAATCTCGAGCGTCTGCGGGTTGTAGCGGCTGCCCTGACAGGTCGAGCAGGGCGCGTAGACGCTAGGCAAAGCAGCTCGACCATCACGAAGCCTTCGCCCTCGCACGTCGGACATCGCCCCTGCGCGACGTTGAACGAGAACCGGCCAGCACTGTAGCGATGCCTGCGTGCAGCGGGAGTCGCGGCGAACAGCTTGCGCACGGCGTCGAACAAACCGCAATAGGTCGCGAGATTCGAGCGCGGCGTACGGCCAATCGGCTTCTGGTCGACGCGCACGAGACGTTTGATCTTGTCCATGCCGGCTGTGATCCGCCCGTCGGTCGCGACGGGCGGGGCGGCAAAGAGCGGGTCGACTTCGTCGTCTTCGGCAAGATCGGCTGCGCGCCCGAGATGTTCCGCCACAAGCTCCGTCAGCGCCTGGCTCACGAGGCTGGACTTGCCCGATCCCGAGATGCCCGTTACCGTGGTCAGGCAACCCAGTGGAAAATCCGCAGCAAGATTGTGCAGATTGTTGCGCGTCACGTCTTCGAGCCGCAGCCAGCCGCGGGGCTCGCGGCGCGCAGGCGGCGCAGCCTCGCTCGCCTGCGCCGCCTGCGTCTCTAGCTCGCCTTGCGCAAACAGGTAGCGGCGTGTGCGCGAGCTTTCGACATCTGCAAGGCCAGCCGGTGGTCCGCTGTAGATCACACGTCCGCCCGCCTCGCCGGCATCCGGGCCCACGTCGACGAGCCAGTCGGCGCGCCGCATCACGCTAATGTCGTGCTCGACCACGAACAGCGAATTGCCCGCGGCCTTCAGGCGCTGCAACGCTTCGAGCAACGCATCGCCGTCCGCGGGATGCAGTCCGGCAGACGGCTCGTCGAGCACGTAAATAACGCCGAATAGTTGTGACGACAACTGCGTCGCGAGCCGCAGCCGTTGCAGTTCTCCGGAGGACAGCGTTGGTGTCGCACGGTCCAGCGCAAGATAGCCGAGACCGAGGTCGATCAAGGTGTTCAGACGTTCGAGCAGTTCGATCGCGAGCCGCTGCGCTGCCACACGCTTCTCGTCGGACAGGTTAGGCGTACGGCGCACGTCAGGCGCCGCCTGGTGAGCCTGTCCGCCAGCCGCGACACGTCTGGCGGTCGCCTTGCGCCGACTGTTCCTGTCGAGAATCGCGCCGTCGGGAGATGTGCTGGAAGACGGCCACTGGCCGCGCGAGACGGGTTCGAGCAACGCGGCGAGCCGAGCGATGGGGAGTTGTGACAGCTCGCCGATATCCATACCGGCGAACGTCACCGAGAGTGCTTCCGCCTTCAGACGCTTACCGTGACACGACGGACATTCGCCGCCGATCATGAACTGCGACACGCGTTTCTTCATCAACGCGCTCTGCGTATTTGCGAAGGTATGTAACACGTACCGGCGCGCGCCGGTGAACGTGCCCTGGTAGCTGGGCTCCACCTTGCGCCTGAGCGCGGCGCGCGTCTCCTTCGGCGTCAAGCCGGCATAGACCGGCACCGTTGGCTGTTCGTCGGTGAACAGAATCCAGTCGCGGTCTTTCTTCGGCAAATCGCGCCACGGCGTGTCGACGTCGTAACCGAGCGTGACGAGTATGTCGCGCAGATTCTGGCCGTGCCAAGCGGGCGGCCATGCCGCGATCGCGCGCTCGCGAATCGTGAGCGAGTCGTCGGGCACCAGCGAGCGTTCCGTCACGCTATATACGCGGCCGAGCCCGTGGCAGGTCGGGCAGGCGCCCTGTACCGTATTCGGCGAGAAGTCCTCCGCATACAGCATTGGCTGCTTCGGCGGGTAGCTGCCGGTTCGCGAGTACATCATCCGCACGAGGCTCGACAGCGTCGTCACGCTGCCCAGTGACGAACGCGCCGAGGCGAGCTTGCGATCAGATTCCTTACTCTACTGGATTTTCATGCGTAGGCGCTTGGTTCAGCGAAATGGCTCGCTGGTTATTTCGACCGCGCCACCGTGAAGCTACTTAATCCTGCATCGCCTACGCGGGCGAGCATCATGTTCCGGAATCAGCGACGTTCCTCGTTCTCAAGCGTGCATCCCGGCCGGTGAATCGTTAAGCTCGTGCACGACAATACGCGCCTTGCCTGCGACTTTCGCACGATACATTGCGGCATCCGCGGCGCGTAACAGAGCTTCGCCACTCAATGACGCTGCCTGGTCGTGCGGTAACACGCCGATACTCGCCGATAGTTGGACGACGTTCGCCCCGAACCTGATGGGCTGGCTCAGTGTCCGCAGGATTGCGCGTGCAATTTTCTCCAGCGCAGCACGATCGATCGCAGGGCCGGTCAGCAGCAACGTGAACTCATCCCCTGCATGCCGCGCAACCAGATCCCCGCCACGTACGCAGCGGCAGATCCGGCGCGCGGCTTCAACAAGTACTTCGTCGCCGCACTGATGCCCGTATGTATCGTTGACAGCCTTGAAGCCATCCAGGTCGATAAACATGATGGCAGCCACACCGTCGCCGCTTGCTGCGCATGCCTCATCCAGCCTCTCGAGGAACGAGCGTCTGTTAGGCAGGCCGGTCAGCGCGTCGTGGAACGCCTGATGCCGCAGGCGATCGAGCAATGCCGTTCGCTCAGTCACATCCTGCACCAGCAGGTAGTACCCATCAGCCGCCTGATCGTGGACCCGACGCGGCACCAGCACACCGCGCAGGACACGCCGACTCCCGTTAAGCGTCGCTCCAACCTCGTACTCGACCCTTTCGCCGTTGAGCACGCGTTGGACGTACGGCTCGATGGCAGCAGCATAGTCAGCGTCGAGAACTTCATGGGTGAGCCGTCCCACGATCTCCTCCGGGTCCAACCCCAGCCACTCGCGATAGGTTGAGTTGGCGAACCGAAAACGTCGCTCACTGTCGACGTAAGCGACCAGCACCGGCAAATTGTCAGCAATGGCGCGCAAATCTACCCGCGTGTCTCCCAATTGCCGCTCGGCGGTCGTCAGTTGCTCGCGCGCCCTGCGCAGAACCTCCGAGGCCTCATGCGCTCCCCGATGCAACGCAGCCTCCCGCGCATCGCGCACGGCTTTTTCCCGTTGCTCCGCCTGGGTATCGTGAATGACAAACAGCCAGCCCCCGTCGCGGGTCGACGTCGTCTGCTTCGGTGCCACCTGCACTCGCGCTGGCTTACGTTGCTTGTTGCGCAACCGGAACGTTACGTCGAGCGTCCGGACCTCGACCCCGCGGCCACGATCAAGTGCCTGCACGGCCTGTTCAAGGCTGGTCCGGTCGCTCGCATCCAGCAGATCGAGGATATTCGTTTTCGTCAGCGGAGCGCGCGAGTGCGCGAAGAATTTCACGCAGGCATCATTCATGTGCCGCCACTCCCAGTCCCTTCCGATATGCGCGATAGCGACCGGCGTTCGATGGAACGTCTCGACGTAAAGCGCATGCTGGGCTTGAAGTCGGTCGATCGCGTGAAGCACCTCCAAACGATCAGAGCTGTCCAGCTTGCGCAGGCCAACTTCGTGCTCGATCATTTGTCCAAGGTCTACTAGCATCTGACGTTGTTGGCGCCTGAAGCGCCGCGGCAACGCGTGCATCACACATAGCATACCGATGGGTCTGCCGCACGGTAGACGCAGCGCAATGCCTGCGAAAAAGCGGAACCGCAATTCGCTGGTTGCCAGTGGTCCTTGCGCAAGCTCCGCATCGGACAACGCATCCCTGACGACGAACGGTTCCTCGCATTGGAGCGTCCGGCTATAGTACGTCTGCACATGGAATACGACGCCCCGTTCGCTCCCGCTTGTGCCTATGACTTCTGGCTGGCCCAGTCTGTCGAGACATACGACGGATATTGGTGAATTCAGCGCGCGCGCGGCGACCCGGGTCACGCGCTCAAAGTACTGATCGTAGTCGCTTTCTGGTGGCATGGTGGCATGGTGGCGCTGGCTGGTTATCGTTGTTGCTGCTGCTGCGCATCCATGATGCTTTCGTCTTTCACGCTCCATGCTCCGTTCCGGTCAGATTGTGTGGCGCACTTATCGACGTCCTCGCCGATCACGTCACACTAAAGCTATTCCACCGCCGGAAGGTGCAGCGTAACGGTCGTGCCCTTGCCTACTTCGCTCTCAAGAGAAATATGGCCGCGATGTAGCAGCACAATTTCACGCACGAGGGCAAGGCCCAGACCATCGCCGGCCGACCCATGCTGCAGCTTGCCTCGGAAAAATTTGTCGAACACCAGCCTGAGTTCGTCAACTTTGATCCCCATGCCTCGATCGGTCACTTTCAGCATGGCGTTGCGGCGTTCGACCGACGCGCTAGCGACCGAGATGTTGACCTCTCTCCCAAGCCCGTACTTCACGGCATTCTCCAGCAAATGGCGTATCACGCTGGCGAGGGAGGCGGCGTCACCCATCACACAGACAGGCTCTCTCTCTGACTCCAGCGTCACCCGGCTATCGTCCGCGAACCCTGCCTCAACCACGTCTCGCACGAGCCTTGCGAGATCCACCCGATGAAACGTCATCTCGGATGCGCCTAGTGTTTCCAGGCGCATCAGTTGAAGATGATTCGAAACGAACTGGCTGACGCGCTGGGCTTGCGAACGAATCGTGCGATAGATGCCAAGGCGTTTTTCCGGGGGGATCAGATCGGCGGCGAGGAGGTCGGCATATCCGACGACGTTTGCGATGGGTATCTTGATTTCAGCTTCTGCGGTAGCAATGAAATGCGATTGGGCCCGTTCCTCGCGCCGCATTTCGCTTACGTCCCAGACAGCCACCACACAGCCAGCGCCGTCGCTGGTATGCACAATACGAGTGGCGTAGCTGGATGAATCCGCTATATCGAACTCGATAACGCCGCTAAATTCGTGCGAGACTGCGGCGCAGTCGATCTTCGCAAGTAGTTCGGACGGGGTGACTGAGTCCCGCGTGGGACGTCGACCTCGATACAGAAGGTCAACGAACCGTTGTGGCGTGGCGCCGCGCAAGTCTCCGGGCGAAACGCCCAGGGCGTCGCACAGCCCGCCGTTGGCGTCTTCCACGTGGCGATCCTTATCGAAAATGGCAACGCCGTCCGGCAAGGCAAAGAACAGCGCATGCAGGTGCTGGTTCCTTTCTCGTAGCCGGCGACTGACCACCGCCGCGCGATCCGCCAGCTTCGCCATCCTCTCGATTGACTTGGCCTGGCGCATCTGGACGAAGATGATCAGCGCGGATAGGAAGCTTGCGATGCAAGCGACGAGGAGCAGCCTGGCGCGATACATTGATAGTGCTTCATGGAGGTCGTAGCCGATCACGACCGCCAGGTTTCCTCTCGACAGCCGATGTACGCCATAAATGCGCTCGACATCGTCCAGTGGGCTCTTCTCCACCACTTCAGCGTGGGCCGCGGCAGCTACGGCTCGCCGGGCCGCAGAGCTCGCCGGCAGCGGTTGCCCAGGGTCGGAAGCCGCCCCGCTCCAACGCACCCGGTAGATGAAATCACTGGTACCCAGCAGACCGATTGCACCCCGGCTGCCCAAATAGATGCTCTTGTAGATGCTCGTCAGGGAGAGTGGGTCAAGCGACACCACTACGACCCCCATGAAACGGCCGGTCGGCCCCACGATTCCCTTGGAAAGCAGAACTACCCAGCGACCTGAACTGCGCCCCCGCAGCGGCTTGCTGACCAACAATGTTGGCCTGGGATTGTCGGCGTGCATGCGCGAATGCTCGCTATCGCCTAGGTCAAGCGCTTCGAATGTCGGATTGGTCGATGCCCTGAGAACGCCACTTTCGTCCAGAATCGCGGTTTGAAGGAAGGGTTCGGCACCGAGATGACCGTTGCGGGTCCATTCGGCAAGCGGCAAGTCCAGCCCCCGTTCGATGACGGCGCCGCCTAGCAGGGAGGTCAGTTGGTCCGCCTCCATCAATGTGCGCTCGACGTGCTGGCCGAGGGTATAGGCAAGCCGGTCGGCATCAGCCTGGATCCTGCGTAGTTCGCTGCCTCTGTCCCATCCGGCCCAGAGCGCGAACCCCAGCCAGACCGACAATACGAGCATGAATGCCGAAATGCCCGGGGTGATGGTGCGCGCCGTGCCTTCGGCCGCTACCGGCCTATATATCTCCAGACCCATGAATCCTAGCCACCCCAAAAAGAGGAAATGAACGCGCTAGGAAGCGGCGAGCGCCGTCCCCTGCCTCCGAACCCGGTGTGCGGTTTTCCCGCGACGGGCTCTCGAGTCAGTTGTTTGCACATCGGGATTGGCTCGCCCACATGGCGCACGCGGTCCATGGCCCGCGCCCATTGCTCCATCGAGCGGCCGACGTGACGCTGGCGCGAGGCCGCGCCGGCGGCTGCGAATTCAAGGTGCATGGCCGCCGCTGCGGGCCGGCACGGGGAGATGCCATGCGGCACGCGGCGAACGCCCGCTACCGCTGTCTCCAATGTCGCGCCGGTCATGCCGCCAGCATTGTTCTGTCTCATTCCTGACTCCGTTCTGCGCGTCGGCCCCGACAGGCGAATCCGCCGGGGACATACAACGTCGAACAGGATCTTAGTGAGATTATGGTATTAGTTCTAATATAGTTTTTTGATTACATTCATCACTTCCAATGATGACAGGCAGGCCGGTCCTTAGTGGGCACATGCGGACTCACAGCAGGCAAAAGAAAGGGATTTCCCCCCGATATTAGCCGGGTCTTCCGGGGAATTTTTCGACAAAAAACCTGATGCAATCACCAAAATCTCACAGATTTTCTGATACATAATCGATCACTTGGCATGGACATCAAACAGATCCAGTACTTCATTGCGCTGTTCGAAGATGGCTCCGTCACGCGCGCGGCCAAGCGGCTGAATGGTGCGCCAGCATGCGACTCTGCGACGGCCAGCGTCCCACTCGAACCAGTTCGGGTAGATGCTCCCGCACCGCGCGCCGGCCTCGGCTCAGCGTGGCGCGAAACGGCAGCCATGCGGCCAGTCGCTCGCGAGCGGTGGCGTGCCGGAAATGGTCTTGAGTGGCGCACCGCAGTCGTCGAGCGACGGAATGGCGCGCACGAACCCTTCTGGTGGCGTGCCGCGCACTCCCTCAAGGCACAAAGCAGATCCCGCGCAGATCCCGCATAACTCACGCCTGCTAGCCGTCCTTGTCGCCCCCGGCGCCGCATTCACGCTGCTGTGTGCAACTGTCAGCTTTTGTCAGCTTTTGTCAGCTTTGGCGCCATGGTTTCCCCTACGCTGAGCGTTCCGATCGGCGGGCCGCCGTCCCCAACCTTGCTCTTAGCCGTCGGTTGCTACCCACGGGCTCTGTCCATCATCGGATGCACAACCCGGCTTCAGGCAGCATGAACACCGAGACTAACAAAGCACATTTCGATTGATAATTTCAAAATGCGGAGCGGAGAAATCCTACGAGAAATGGCGCGTGGCGCCCGTCTACAGATCGTCAGGAACCCTTGGGGTTCCATTACGTCCGTGGTCTTCCTTCTAAGTGCAGATTCAATAGAAAAAGACATAATTCACTGGTGGCAAATTAACAGACTAATAGACAAGAGGCTGCTTGCCTACAATGCCAATGAACCAGCAGCGTCCACTGAACTAGTTTTGACAAACTCAGTGCGCAAGCCAGTCCATATGACCAACTCAGCCAGAGCCGAAGAGCGGTAGAAATTTCACCGACCGCCTTTCAGGCGGTCCTGAAGCGCGCCGCCGGCGCGCTGCGCGACAGGTTCGGCCCCAGCGCCGCGCGGGCGGCCTCGAAGGCGTGCCAGTCCGCCGCGTCGGGCAGCGACGGCAGCGTCACCACCTCGCCCTGGTCCAGCCCGGACAGGGCCGCGTCAACCAGGTCGTCCGCGCTCATCACCCAGTCCTGCGGCAGGCTCTCCACCGGCTGGCCGGCCACATCCCAGAACTCCGTACGGATCGCACCAGGCAGCACGGCCTGTACGCGCACGCCCTTGTCCGCCAGTTCATGCTGCAGCGATTGCGTAAAGGCCAGCACGAAGGCCTTCGACCCGCCGTAGACGCCGTTGAGCAATTCCGGGGCGACCGCCACGATCGAGGCGATGTTGATGATCGTCCCCTTGCCGCGCGCCACCAGGCCGTGCGCGGCGGCGTAGGTCAGCCGGGTCAGCGCGGTGACGTTGAGCGCGATCATCGCAGCCATCTTGTCAGCATCGGACTGGAGCAGCGGCCCCGCCGCCCCGATGCCCGCATTGTTGACCAGCATGGTGATGCTGGCGTCGGTGCGCAGCAGTGTCTCCAGGCGGCGGACGTCGGCATCGGCGCCAAGATCCGCGGTCACGATCTCCACGGAGCGCCCCGTCTCGCTGCTCAGGCGTTCTGCCAGCCTGGCCAGCCTGTCGCGGTTGCGGGCGACCACGATCAGGTCGTAGCCGCGCCGGGCGAGCCGGTCCGCGTAGACGGCGCCGATCCCTGAAGACGCGCCGGTAATCACGGCGGTGCCTTGATGCGCATGGATTCCCGAGGTTGCTGTCGATGCGGTCATGTTCGTTCTCCGATTTCGTTGCTGCCGGCCCGTTGCCGGTCATCACGGAACGAAGATTAGGTGCATAATCCGATGGCAACAATGTCATAGATGCCACCTTTCATGCCATCTGTGGGAGTTCGCCATGCTGCGTGTCGGAATCGTCCTTTATCCCGGCTTCCAGGTCATGAACCTGGGCGTCAGCACTGTCCTTGAGTTCGCCAATCTCAACGCGGCCAAACCGCTCTACGCGGTCCACCTGCTGTCCGAGCAAGGCGGGCCGGTGCCAACCTCGGCAGGCTTTTGCGTTACCACGGAGGCATTCGATGACCGCGCGTTCGACACGCTGCTGGTGGTGGGCGACAACGATATCCAGCCGGCGTCGCCCGGCCTGGTCGCCTTCCTGCAAAAGGCCGCGCCCTCCACGCGACGCATCGGCGCCACCTGCACGGGCGCCTTCAACCTCGCCGAGGCTGGGCTGCTGGACGGCCGCCGGGCCACCACCCACTGGTTTTACGCCGCCCGGTTCCGGCGCACGTATCCCGCGGTCAACGTCGAGGAGGACCGCATCTTCATCATCGACGGGCCGGTCTGGACCTCCGCCGGCATGACCGCCTGCATCGACCTGGCCTTGGCGCTGGTCGAGAAAGACGCCGGCGCAGAAGCCGCGCGCACTGTCGCGCGCAAGCTCGTTGTCTATCACCGCCGTGCCGGCGGGCAATCGCAGTTCTCGGCGCTGCTCGAGCTTGAGCCCAAGTCCGATCGCATCCAGTCCGCGCTCGCCTTTGCCCGTCAGAACCTGCACGCCGAATTGTCCGTCGATCAACTGGCGCAAGCGGCGCACCTCAGCCCGCGCCAGTTCAGCCGCTCCTTCCGCGAAGAAACGGGACAAACCCCGGCCAAGGCCGTGGAGCACCTGCGCATCGAGGCCGCACGGCTGATGATGGAGTCCGGGCGGCATCCGATCGATGTGGTGGCCAAGGAGACCGGCTTTGGCGACCGCGAGCGCATGCGGCGCGCGTTCCTGCGGGCGTTCGGGCAACCGCCGCAGGCGATCCGGCGCATGGCGCGCGGGGAAGACGAGCCGATGGAAGCTTGAGTGCTGGTGCCCCGATCGGACGGCCTCCCCTCGGCTGGGCGGAGCTTACGCCGTGATCCGCGCTTGTCCCGCCTCGCGCCGCGCCACCAGGTCCAGCGCCACGTCGACGATCATGTCCTCCTGCCCGCCCACCATGCGGCGCTGGCCTAGTTCCACCAGGATATCCACGGTCTTCAGCGCATAGCGTCCGGCGGCTGCCTCCGCGTGGCGCAGGAAGCTGGAATAGACGCCCGCATAGCCCAGCGCGAGGGTCTCGCGGTCCACGCGCACCGGGCGGTCCTGCAGCGGCCGCACGATCTCGTCGGCAGCGTCCATCAGCGTGTAGAGATCGCAGCCGTGGTTCCACCCGAGCCGGCTGGCGGCGGCGATGAACACCTCCAGCGGCGCATTGCCGGCGCCGGCGCCCATGCCGGCCAGGCTCGCGTCCACACGGTCGCAGCCTTCTTCCACCGCAACGATGGAGTTGGCGACGCCCAGGCTCAGGTTGTGGTGTGCGTGCATGCCGGTCTGGGTCTGCGGCTTCAGCACGTCCTTGAAGGCACGGAAGCGGTCGCGCACGTCGTTCATATTGAGCGCGCCGCCGGAATCCACCACGTAGACGGTCTCGGCGCCATAGCTCTCCATCAGCCTGGCCTGCTGCGCCAGCGCGGCGGGCGTGGTCATGTGGCTCATCATCAGGAAGCCCACCGTGTCCATGCCCAGGTTGCGCGCGTACTCGATATGCTGGCGCGAGACATCCGCCTCGGTACAGTGCGTGGCAACCCGCACCACGCGCGCGCCGGCATCGTACGCGGCGCGCAGGTCGTGCACGGTGCCCACGCCGGGCAGCAGCAAGGTGGCCACCTTGGCATGGCGGACGGTCTCTGCTGCCGCCGCGATCCACTCAAGGTCCGTATGCGCGCCGAACCCGTAATTGAAGCTGGAGCCGGCGAGCCCGTCTCCATGCGCGACTTCGATCGAGTCCACCTTGGCGCCGTCCAGCGCCGCGGCGATGCGGCGCACGTCGCCCAGGCTGTATTGGTGGCGGATGGCGTGGCTGCCGTCGCGCAGCGTGACATCCGAGATATAGATTTTCTTCTGCGTGGCTTGCTGGGTCATGTCTTGTCTCCGTGAGCGCGCCGCTTACGCAGCCAGCCGGGTTTGCGCCAGGCGCTCGGCGCAGGCGAGCGCGGCGCTGGTCATGATGTCGAGGTTGCCGGCATAAGCCGGCAGGTAATGGGCGGCGCCTTCCACTTCGAGGAAGATCGATGTCTTTAGCCCGCTCATCCGCCCCAGCCCCGGGATATTCAACGGCGCAGCCGGATCGATGCGCTCGAACTGTACCCTCTGCTTGAGCCGGTAGCCGGGCACATAGGCCTGCACCGCCTTTGCCATGGCTTGCACGCTGGCCTCTATCGCCGCTTCGTCGGCGTCCTCGGACAGCGTGAACACCGTGTCGCGCATCATCAGCGGCGGCTCGGCCGGATTCAGCACGATGATGGCCTTGCCGCGCGCCGCGCCGCCCACGGAGCAGATCGCCTGGCTGGTGGTCTCGGTAAATTCGTCGATATTGGCGCGCGTGCCCGGCCCGGCGGACTTGCTGGAGATCGAGGCCACGATCTCCGCGTAATGCACCTTGGCCACGCGAGATACCGCGGCCACCATCGGGATGGTGGCCTGCCCGCCGCAAGTGACCATATTGATATTGCTGGCACCGAGCTGCTGGTCCAGGTTGACCACCGGCACCACGTACGGTCCGATCGCGGCCGGAGTCAGGTCGATCACCTGGATGCCGTGCTGCTGCAGGATCTGGTTGTGATGCGCGTGGGCACCGGCCGAGGTGGCGTCGAAGGCGATGCGGATATCGCCAAAGCCGGCCATCCTCACCAGGCCTTCGATGCCCTCGGCCGTGGTGGGCACGCCCAGCCGCGCGGCCCGGGCCAGACCGTCGGAAGCGGCGTCGATGCCGACCATCGCGCCCATCTCCAGATGCCGGCCGTGGCGCATGACCTTGATCATCAGATCGGTGCCGATATTGCCCGAGCCGATGATGGCTACCTTGTGCTTGCCGGGCGGATGGCTGCCGCCGGCGCCTGCTTTCATGTCCATGTTGTCTCCGTGCCCGGGCGGTCCAGGTCGAGTGCCGCCAGGCATTCCGTATGCCGCTCCCTCAGCGGCCGAGTTCCTTCGCTGTCTTGCCCGCGATGCCAAACTGCGTCTTGGGCACCTCGGTAATCATCACGCGCACGCTCTCGATCGGCGCGCCGATCGATTCCACGGCGGCGTCCGTCAGCGCGCTGATCAGGCGAGCCTTTTGTTCTTCGGTCCGGCCTTCGATCAGAAACACTTGCATGATGGGCATGGCTTTTCTCCTGCGGGGTGGGTTGAGTGGGTGGCATCGTACCGCGCCACCAGCACGCTCGCCGGGCGCATCAAACGAAGCGCATCGATACGGTGCCGAGATGCTGGTAGCGCACCGTGATGTTATCGCCGGCCGCCACCGCGATGGCCTCGGTCACGCCACCGGTCATGATGAAGGTGCCCGCCGGCAGCTCGCGCCCACGCGCGCCAAGCATGTTCGCCAGCATGGCCACGCTGCTGGCCGGGTGGCCGAGCACGGCGGCGCCGGCGGCGGTGGCAACCACTTCGCCGTTCTTCTCCAGCACCACGCCGAGGTTCTTCAGGTCGATCCCCTCGGCGCTGCGATGCGTGCCGCCGACGACAAAACGAGCCGACGACGTGTTGTCCGCGATCACGCTCTTGAGGTCGAAGCGGAAGTTCTCATAGCGCGAGTCGATCACCTCCACCGCCGGCAGCACGAAATCGGTGGCGGCCAGCACGTCGCCGATATGGCAGCCCGGCCCCTTGAGCGGATGCTTTAGCACGAAGGCGATCTCGGCCTCCACCTTGGGATGGATCAGCGATGCGGTATCGATGGCGCCACCGTCCATGCAGGCGCCGTAGTCGGTCAGGAAGCCATACACCGGATCGGTCACGCCCATCTGGCGCATCTTGGCAAACGAGGTCAGCCCCATCTTCAGGCCCGCAATGCGGGTGCCGCGCGCTTGCTTGCGCGCCCGGATCGCGTCCTGGATGGCGTAGGCATCATCCCAGTCCATATCGGGATGGGTGTCGGTAATCTTGCGCACCGGCTCGCGGTTGCGCTCGGCGTTTTCCAGGTGCTCGGCGAGCTGCTGGATGGTGTCTTGGGTGAGGTGCATGGCGTTGTCCTGGGCTGCTATATGAAATCCGATCAAACGAAGCGCACGCCGGCGGAGCCGATGCCGCCCAGGCTGATGCGAAGCTGGTCGCCGGCCTGAACAGGCACCATCGCGGCCAGCGAGCCTGACAGGATCACCTCGCCCTTCTTCAGCCCGATGCCGAGACGGCCCAGCGTATTGGCCAGCCAGGCCACGGCGTTGGCCGGGTGGCCGAGCGCGGCGGCGCCCGCGCCGGTGGCGACGATCTCGCCGTTTTTCTCCAGCGTCATGCCAACAGTGCCGAGGTCAAGGCCGCGCGGGTCCACGGCGGCGTCGCCCAGCACGAACACACCAGACGATGCGTTGTCCGCCACGGTGTCCTGAATCCGGATCTTCCAGTCGCGGATGCGCGAGTCGACGATCTCGAAGCACGGCAGCACATAGGCGGTAGCGCGCAGCACATCGGCGTTGGTCACACCGGGACCTTCCAGGTCTTCCTTGAGCACGAAAGCGATTTCTCCTTCGGCCTTGGGTGCGATCAGCGTGTTAGCGGCAATGGCGGCGCCGTCTCCGTAGACCATGCCGGACAGCAGGTGACCAAAATCCGGCTGGCGTACGTCGAGCATGTCCATCACCACCCGGCTGGTCACGCCGATCTTCTTGCCGATCACGCGCTCGCCGGCGTCCAGGCGGTGCTGCACCATGGCCAGCTGGATGCGGTAAGCGTCATCAATGGACAGTTCGGGGTAGCGCTCGGTCAGCGGGACTATGGCTTGGCGTTGATCGAGCGCCTGATGCAGGCTCGTGCCAATCTCAAGAATATCTTCGGGTCTCATGGCCTGCCTCAAAGTTTCACGCACACATTGCGCAGCTCGGTATAGAACTCCAGCGAATGCACCCCACCCTCGCGGCCGATGCCGGATTGCTTGGCGCCGCCGAAGGCGGTGCGCAGATCGCGCAGGAACCATGCGTTGATCCAGCAGATGCCCACCTCCAGCGCGCTGCCCATGCGGTGCGCGGTGCCCAGGTCGGACGTCCACACGGTGGCGGCCAGCCCGTAAGGCGTGGCGTTGGCGAGGCGGATGGCCTCTTCCTCGGTATCGAACGGCGCGATATGGCAGCAAGGGCCGAAGATCTCCTCGCGGATCACCGCCGAGTCCTCCGGCAGGCCGGTCCAGATGGTGGGCTGCACCCAGGCGCCTTCGGCCAGCGCGCCGGGCATATCGGGCACACCCCCGCCGGTAACCACGGTAGCGCCCGCATCCGCCGCCTTGCGGTAGTAGGACAGCACCTTGTCGCGGTGCTCCAGCGACACCAGCGGGCCCATGTTGACGCCCTCGTCATTCGGCCTGCCAATGCGCAGGGCCTCGGCCCTGGCCTTGAGCGCCGCGACGAAGCGCGCGAAGATGGGCCGCTGCACATAGACGCGCTCGGTGCCCAGGCAGACCTGGCCGCTGTTCTCGAAGGCCGAGCGGGTGATGCCGGCCACAGCCTTGTCGAAATCCGCGTCAGCGAAGACGATGCCGGCGTTCTTGCCGCCCAGCTCGAACGAAACCGGGCGCACGCCATTGGCAGCCGCCTTCATGATGGCCTCGCCAGTACGCGTCTCGCCAGTGAAGGTGATGCCGTTCACATCCGGATGCGCGGTCAGGAAGGCGCCGGCGGAATCCGGGCCGAAACCATGGACCACGTTGTAGACGCCTGGCGGCACGCCGGCCTCGTTCATGACCTCCCCGAGCAGCGTGGCGGTCGCCGGCGTTTCCTCGGAAGGCTTGACCACCACGGTGTTGCCGCACGCCAGCGCGGGGCCAACCTTCCAGGTCATCAGCAGCAGCGGCAGGTTCCACGGGCACACCACACCGATCACGCCGCGCGGCGTGCGCACCGCGTAATTGATGGCCTCGCCGCCATCCGGCGTGGCCATGGCAAAGCTCTCTGCCGGCACGTTCTTGATCAGGTCGGCGAACACCTTGAAGTTGGCGGCGCCGCGCGGGATATCGATGTGGCTGGCAAGGGAGTGCGGCTTGCCGGTATCGGCGATCTCGGCTTGCAGGAAGTCGTCGAAGCGACGGTTGATGCCGTCGGCCACCGCGTGCAATATCTCGACGCGCCGCGCCACGGTCATCTTGCCCCACGGGCCCCTCAGCGCTTGTTTTGCCGCTGCGACGGCGGCATCGACCTCGGCCTGCCCGGCTTCGTGCACACGGGCGATCAGACTGTTGTCGACCGGGTTGCGGTCGTCGAACTGGCGGTTGGTGGCCACCCATTCGCCGTTGATGAAGTTCTTGAACTCTTTCATGTTGTCTCGCTTGGTGCGGCAGGGTGCGCCGCTTTGCCTTGCTGTCTTTCGCCTTTCGTCTTTCGTCTTTCGCTTTGCTCCCCTCTCCCACGCAGTGGGAGAGGGGAGCAAACGTTGGGCATCGGAGGTGTCGTCGCGCCGGGAATCAGGTCAGTACATTCAGGAACGCGTCGTTCAGCTTGCGGTCGTGATAGAAGATCGCCCTGCCCAGTTCGTTGTCGGTCCATGTGATGGTCGGCTTGTCCGGATAGTGGATATAGCCGCCAGAAAAGACCTCGTTCCGGTTGCCCGAAGGATCGAAGAAATAGATCGTCGCGCCGCGTGTAATGCCATGGCGCGTCGGCCCGATATCGAGCGACACGTCCTTCTTGGAAATAATGTCGGCGGCCTTCAGCACCTCGCCCCAGTTGTCCAGGTTGAACGAGGCGTGATGGAACTTGTTCTTCTCCGCATGCCGGATGAAGGCGATGTCATGCGCCTTGTTGGAGCACGTCAGGAAGGCGCCGATCATCATCTTGTCAGGGCCGGCGACCACCTCCTCGGCCAGCGTGAAGCCAAGCACGTCGCGAAACAGCTTGACCGTGCCATCCAGGTCGTCGCCGTACAGCAGGCAATGATCGAAGCGGCTGGGCGCCATGCCGCGCAGGTCGTCCGGCCACGGGTCGGGGTTGCTGTCGCCGGTCAGGCAGCCCAGCTTGTCCTTGTCGGCAAAGAGTTCGATGGCATGTCCCGTGGGAATGGTGAAGCGAAAACGCACGCCGGTGCGCGGATGCTCGCCGGCGGGAATCCACTGGAAGTCCGAAGCGAGTCCGGACTGCTCCACCTCCTGCGCCAGCCGCTCCAGCGTGCGGCCGCTATCCACGCGAAAGCCCATGTAGTCCATGCCCGGGCTGTCGGCCTCTCGCAGGACCACACTGTGGTGATCGTGCTCGTCCCAGGCCTTCAGGTAGACGCGGCCCTTGTCGTCGCGCGCGGTTTCGATCAGCCCGAGAACCTCGGTGTAGTGCTTTAGCGCCGGTTCGAGTTCCAGCACGCGCAGTGCCACGTGCCCCGGGCGCAATACGCCTGTCAATGCCATGACTGTCTCCTTGATGATGGGGTTATTGGTCCATCTTGTATTGCTGCTTTTTATTGCTGCTTGTTCAACGATTCTTGCGCTGCCTCCTGCCGCGCCCGCTGCTTGTCCAGGCAGCGCTGCAGCAACGCCACCGGCTGCAGGCGGATATCGCTGTCGGGGAAGGCCTTGCAGGCAAGCACAAACCCACTCACCTCCTCCGCCTCCGACAGGCAGGCGCGGCTCATCTTGCCGGTGCGGTAGCGGCCAGCCTCGATGCGCACCTTGCACACCCCGCAGCCACCGCCCCGGCAGCCTGCGGGAATGCCACGCTTGCCCAGGGCTTCCATGGCGCGCAGCAGGTTCTGCTCCGGCGCGCAGGGGTAGCACTGGCCGCTTCCCGCGATCTCGACGGTATGCATGCCCCGCCCTCCATCAGATCTTGAACAGCGGGCTGCGCGCGCTGTTCTGTGCGTCGCCGGCCGAGACGAACTTCTCGGTGTGGATGTCCTCCTCGAACAGCCGGCCCTGCATCAACGTGCGGATGCAAGCTTCGATCATCGGCGGCGGGCCGCACAGATAGGCCTTGTGGCCACGGAAGTCGGCGGTAGCGCCATTGGCGTAAAGGCCGTGCAGGACATCATGCACATAGCCGCGCGCGCCATCCCAGCCACTGTCCGCCGGTTCGTCGGAGAGCGCGGGCACATAGCGGAAGTTGGGGTGCGCGCCGGCCAGAGCACGGAACGCCTCGTCGTAGTACAGCTCCGTGCGGTTGCGCGCGCCCTGCACCAGCGTGATCGGCAGGGTCTCGCCGGCGGCGAGCATGTCCAGGATCATGGCCCGCGGGCTGGACAAGCCCGAGCCGCCCGCCAGGAACAGCATCGGCTTTTGTGCTGACTTGCGCACGAAGAAGCGGCCGTAAGGCGCGGAGAAACCGAGTTCGTCGCCCACCGACAACCGATCATGCAGGTAGCCGGTGGCCTGCCCGCCCTCCACCCGCCGCACATGCAGCTCCACCAGGTCGTCGCCCGGACGGTTGGCCAGCGAGAACGCGCGCGGCTGGTCGCAGCCCGGCACGCGCAGGTTGAGGTACTGGCCGGCCTGGAAGGCAGCCGCAGCGCCCCCCTTCACGCGCAGCCAGATACCGCGGATGGTGGGGGTCAGCGCGCGGGCCTCCACCACCTCGGCACGATAGTCAGCCAGCGGCAGTCCGAGCGAGTCGGCGTCTTCCTCGATATCGGCCTCGATCACCATGTCGGACTGCGCGGTGGCGCAGCAGGCCAGGCACTGCCCGCTGTCGCGCTCGAAGTCCATCAGCGCGAAGCTGGAGGCCTCTCCATGCTCGAACTCGCCCTCCACCACCTGCACCTTGCAGGTGGCGCACAGTCCGTGGCAGCAAGCGTGCGGCAGCCACACACCGTTGCGCAGGCAAGCATCCAGCACGGTCTGGCCCGGCGCGATGGGGATGGTCTGCCCGATCGGTTCAATGGTCAGGGAATACATCTTGTGTCTCCTACCTTAGCTGCCACTGTTAGCTGCCACTGCCGCCAATGCCATCCAGCCCCGGTGTGCGGAACCGGATCACCGCCTTGTGGCCCAGGCCGTTCTCTTCCAGCGTGCGGTCAAGGTCTGGCTGCCAGGGCTCGCTGCCGCGCAGCCACTCCACGCGGCTCCAGTCGATGCAGGCAAAGTCGGGGTGATAGCCGTAGACGCCCGGCAGCACGTTCTCCACGACATCGCGCAGGCGCATCGACGGCGGCAAGGGAAGGCAATGCGGCGCACAGAACAGCAGATGGCGGTCCCAGCCGATATAGAGCAGGCGGTTGCCGTGGAACACCGCTTCGCGGTCGGCGGGCTCGAACGCGTAGGGGCCAATGGATACGACGGACATGGTGGTCTCCTTATCTCTTGTATGCCGGCTGCTCAGGCAGCCGTGCCCGGCACGCCTTTCCAGGCGTTCCAGTTCTTCTGATCCTGCGAACCTTCGAAATCCAGGTTGTCCGCGCCAGGGTTGATGCGGTACCACTTGAGCACGTCGTCCAGCGATCCACCGCCGCAGTTGCCCTGGTAGATCTGGTGCACGGGCAACCAGGCCTGCGCGTACTTCTGCGGCTCGCCATCGAAGATGTCCTTGCAGCCGTCCGAGCAGAAGTGGAACCGCATGCCGTGGTAGCTGCTCTCCCGGTAGCAGGTCTGGGTGGGGTCGTCCGGCTCCGAGAACACCATCGGGATCTGGCAGGTCTGGCACAGCATCGGCAGCGTGGCGTTGTAGAAGCGCTCCCCTTGCTGCTGGCGCTCCTGCCAGTAATCGAGGCGCGGCTTGTAGTAGCGCGCGAAGGTGTCGGGATATTTCTCCGTCAGCCACGCCATTTCGTCCTGCTTGGGCACCCAGGTATGGAAGCCGGCCGCGGCAGCGTAGTTGTAGAAGGTGCCCCAGGCCTCGTGGGTGATGCGGTCCTTGGTCTTGGTGGCCACCTCGTGGTACTTGGGCATGCGCAGGCCGTAGCGCTCCAGGTCCTTGAACAGCGCGCCGCCGGCCTGCTCGAAGTACATCTCCCAGGCTTCCGCCCACGACATCACGCGCTTGGGCAGCATGTAGTCCATCATCATGCCGACCAGCGTGAGCAGGCGAAAGCCGCGCCAGAACCATTTGTCCAGCCACTTCTGCAGGATGGGGATATTGTCCGGGTCCTGCTGGCACAGGAACTTCACCACTTCCAGGCCCAGCGTCATATGGCGCGATTCGTCGGACTGTGCCGAGAAGCCGAAGGTCACCGTGGCCATGTCGCCGTTGTAGGCCGCACCCGACATGAAGGGCATGAACAGCAGGTTGGTCAGCACATACTCGAAGGAGAACGAGATCGCGGTGATGAACTCGAACGGGCCCGCGCTCATGGCGTCTTCGAAATAGGACTTGGGCACGGACAGGTACCAGACCCGGTCATGCATGTGCTGCCATTCGCCGAAGCCGTTGAAGTACTTGTTGTAGACCGACAGCGTGTGCATCTGGGTCTGGGCGTGGCGCAGCTCGTCGATCGACTGCATCTGCGCCGCCACCCGCGCGCCGGCGCCGCGAAAGTGCCGCCCGAGGTGGGCGTAGCCGCGGTGCGCCGCGTACTCCAGCGGCGTCACGCCGGTCAGGAACAGGCGCAGCGCGTTCAGGTAGCGCGGGTCCGAGACGTTGAGGTGGCCGTTGTTCTGCACGAACGAATCGATGATCGCGTACAGCTTGCGCTCCTTTTCCGACTGGTATTTCCAGTAGGCGTCCATGGTCATGCGGAACGGGTCTTCCCATTTATCCCAGTCGTGGATCTTGATGCCTTCGTACTTGTCGTAGGGAAAAACCTTGTCCATCGGCTCGTAGGTGGTTTCCCAGCCGAGGTCGCGCGTCATCGTGGCGTACTTCTCGCGCAGGTTGAGCTTCTTGCGTGCGTCCATGTTGTCTGTCTCCGTTTTTCTTTGCGGTGGGCGGGCCGATTCAGGCGTTCCAGTGCAGGGTGAAGGCGTCGTCGTCTTCGTCGATGTTTCCCGACAGCGAAATCAGGTTCAGGTGAATCTCCTGCAGGTCCCAGTCGCGCCCGAGCTTGTCGGAGACCAGTTCGCGCAGGATGGTCAGGTGTCCCGGCGCGTCGATCTTCACCATGGCGGGAAACTGCGACACCACCGCGTGCGGGTTGGCCTCGGTGATGGCCTCGATGATGGGACGGGTGTCGTCGTTGCTCTGCAGCGCGATATAGACGTTGGCGGTCATGGCGGTTTCCTCAGGCGGCAAGGCCAAGCTTGTTAAGACGCACGTCGAACTGCTCCACGCACAGCGCCACCACCTGCTCGCCGCCCTCGCCCAGCAAGGTGTCGGCCACCGGCACCAGCGCCTCAGCCACCTGCGCGCGTGCGGCGCGAGCCCAGCCGGACAGCAGCATGCGATTGGCATCGGACTCTGCCGCGGCGGTCTGGATCACCGCGTCGACCCAGCGTGCGTGCTCCTCGCGCCAGTCGTTCATGAACTCGGTCAGCACCGCCAGCCCGGTGCCGCAGGCGCGCACGATGGCCGCGTCGGCGTGCTGGTACACCAGCGGATACAGCAGCCCGTCGAGCACAAGGTTCTGGGTGACGAAGGTCTCGAACCAGTCCTCGATCACAAAGCTGCGCTCGACCAGCCGGCGCATCGGCTGCCACGCGGCGCTCTCCATCCAGGCCACCTTGGCGCGCTCCAGCGCCACACCGGTGTTGCCGTCGAGCAGCATGCCGATGCGCGACAGGTACTGGGCAATGCCCAGGCGATCCATCGCGCAGTAGGTGCAGGCCTGGGTGATGGCCGTGCCCCAGCCATAGTCGGCGCAATAGAAGTTGTTCATGTTGGCGCCCCACTCCACATGGCGCAGCGGCAGCAGGCCGTCGGCCAGGCGGTCCTGCCATTCGGCGGGCAACGCCTGCAGCAAGCCGCGCTTTTCCACGAAGGCGAAGCTCTTCTCGGTGGCGTCCTGCTGGCGGCCGCGCGCCGTCACGTAGGCGCCGTAGAAGTACTGGCGCGGGTCCTTGAGCGCGTACCAGTCCGCCATCACGATCGCGGTGCGGCGCTTGTCGTAGATCTCGTGTTGCGAGTCCCAGGTCGGGCGGTAGTGAAAATTCACTTCCGACTGCACATCGTAGGTGGCCTCCTGGTAGCGCGAGGCGGGCTTGTCGCCGAAGCGGCGCGCCACATGGCCGTAGGTCTGGCGCAGCGGCTGGATCTGCTGGGTCTTGATATCGACTTGCATCGCTTGGTCTCCTGGGTCTTGCTGTTTTTATGTGGGTGGTTCTGTGCGTGGTTCGGTGGGTGGTCCGGTGCGTGGGGGCTGGCCGTGCTCAGTCGTCCTGATCGGGCGCGGGGATCTCCGGCGGCAGGAAGCGCACGTGGTTGACGCTGCAGAAGGCCTCGAACATCGGCTCGGGCATGATCAGCTCGACATTGAGCTCGGGGTCCGCCACGCTGAACGCGAACTGCACAAAGCCCTCGGGCGTGCGGCCATCAACGCGGACAAACCGGGGCGAGGCTTCAAACAAGGGGACCGACTGGTTGATCATGGCGCTGCTCCTTCACGTGGGCTGTATGGCCTCTATTGCGAAGAGCGTGCCAGCTGGCGCAAACGACGGCGCCACAAGGCGCGTCGGGATTCGGGCCGCGCTGGGTTTCGCGTTTACCCGGAACTGCGCGTGCGCCGAGGCTCAATCAATTGATCAAGTGGATGGTGGAATTTGATCAAATGATGAAAAGCCGCGCTGGGTGGCGGTTTGCGGGGAGGCAGGTGTGACTTCGCAAGGCTGCGGCGTCGCAACAAGGAAGGAGGTTAGAGGTAGGAGGGGGAAGGGATTGCGGGCGCATGCGGCGCAACAAGCGGGGTGGTTACTTGATTGGGGTGGGGATTGGTGGATGGATCAAATGATTAAATGGGTCATTGGGGGTGGGTGGCGCTTGTTGTTTAGGCGGCGTTGGTTATTGCACCCAAGTGCGTACGACATCGGCCTTTGGGGTTGGTCGCTGTTTCTTTGAGTGGCGATGGCTCTTGCACCCAAAAGCCATACGACATCCCCCTGCGGGGGCTGCCGGTCACTCTTCTTTGCGTCGGCAAAGAAGACTAACGAGAAGAAAGCCGACCCTGCCGGGAGCAGAGCAATCGCGGGTGCTAGGGGTGCTGGTTTCGTCGTAGGGCCAGCGGTTCTGCTCGCATCTGCCGGTACCGGTTTGACCGGCCACGAATCTGCCAGCCTCCGGGATACGTGGTGAGCCCCCCGGTAGCGGACATCGCTTGCTTCTAGCCGTCTGTCGCTCGCGCAGTGACCGGCCACGAAGTTGCGAGCGCACCGGTTCCGTCGTGGGCGCGGTGGCCGCCTTGATTAGCCCGAGACCTTCACCACCGCGCCCGCCCCACCACGAAACCATTGACGGGCGATGTGTCGCGGCGCTTCGTGCCGGTAACGGCAGATGGTCGAACGCTCACCGGGCAAAGCGATCAGGGGCTCCACCACGTGACCATTGGGTCATGCAGTTACGATGACCTTTGAGCCGGTAGGATCCGCCAGCCAGCACTCCGGGCCGTACGACGAAACCACCGCCCCACATAAGCCTGATTGCTCTGCCCCCGGCAGGGTCGGCTTTCTTCTCGTTAGTCTTCTTTGCCGACGCAAAGAAGAGTGACCGGCAGCCCCCGCAGGGGGATGTCGTATGGCTTTTGGTGCATGGCCGCCTCCATCAGCACCGTCTCCACATCGCCCAGCGCGAGCTGCTGCTCGGCCATATGATCGAGCAAGCCATGCACTGCGGCCTCCCGCAGTTCGGGCAAGGTGCCCTTGACGCCAAGGCGCGGCGCGGTGTCCATGCCGGGCGGCGCGCTCGTCGGCAGGAACAGGTGGTCCGCTGATATCTGCCCGCCATTGCTGGCCAGGATCACGCCGCGCTCGATCACGTTCTCCAGTTCACGCACATTGCCAGGCCAGTCGTAGCGGCGCAGCTCGGCCAGCGCGCGGTCGGTGATGCCGACGATCTTCTTGCTGTGGCGCGCGCCGTAGCGGGCCACGAAGCGCTCCACCAGCAGGCGGATATCGTCGAGCCGCTCGCGCAGCGGCGGAATGGTGACGGGGTAGACGTTGAGCCGGTAATACAAGTCCTTGCGGAAGGTGCCCTGCTTCACGGCCTCGGCCAGGTCCACGTTGGTGGCCGCCACCAGCCGCACGTCGACCTTGCGCGGCTCGGTGCCGCCCACGCGCTCTACCTCGCCCTCCTGCAGCACGCGCAGCAGCTTGGACTGCGCCGACGCCGACAGCTCGCCCAGCTCATCCAGGAACAGGGTGCCCCCATGCGCCCGCTCGAAGCGGCCCGGGCGCGACTGGTGCGCGCCCGTGAAGGCGCCCTTCTCCACGCCGAACAGTTCGGCCTCGATCAGCTCATCGGGAATCGCGGCGCAATTGACCGCGATGAAGGGCTTGTCGGCCCGGGCGCTCACGCCGTGCAACGCTTGCGCAAAGCGCTCCTTGCCAACACCGGTCTCGCCCAGCAGCAGCACGGTGACACTGCTCCCGGCAGCGCGCTGCAGCAGGCCCCATGCAGCGCGGAACTCGGGCGAGCTGCCCACCAGGTCGGCTGGCTTGTCGGTGCTGCGCTGCAAGGCGCGCAGGTGCTCGACCTCGCTTTGCAATTCCAGGATGGTCTCGATCACCGGGTCGGGCTGGTAAAGCGCCAGCACTTCGGCGCCGTCCTCCCACGCCTCCAGCGGCTTGCCGACGATGCGGCAGTGATCAAAGCCGCAGGCAATGCACTCGACCTCGCGGTAGAGGATGGTGCGGCCCATCAGGGCCGAGGTGTAGCCGGTGGCGTAGCCGATCTGCATCCAGCAGGCAGGCGCGTCGACGATGCCGAACAACTGCCGGTGCACGTCGCCTTCGAAGGAGTCCTCCCACAGGAATTCGCCGTCGTAGATGCCTGCGGCGATGTCGATGTCCACCTTGACCGGCGTCACCCGCACCACGCCTTCGATGGTGTGCAGGCAGGGCCCGATCTCGAGCAGGCCAAAGTCGCTGTCGCCCGGGCGCAGCTTCTTGGCCAGCTCCGCGTCGCGCATGCCGGAATGAAAGCCCATGCGCATGAACAAGCCGCGCGCGCGCTCCATGCCTAGGGTATCTACCAACTCCTTGCGCAAGGCGCCCAGCGCCGCTGTATGAATCAGGATCATGCGCTGCTCGTCCAGCCAGATGGAGCCCTCCTCCATGGCAAAGCGCAGGCGCCGTGCGAGATGGGCCAGGCCGTCGCGCATGGTGGCCGAAAACTTGTCGGTTGAACTGCTCATTGTCTCCTCTCTTGGCGGCCAGGACACCCTCGGCGCGCGTGCTTTTCCTAGCACTGCATGCACATTATGTGCCATCCGCGCCCGCCGGCCCCACGTGCGCCTGTCATGCCGCCGCAATGTCGCCTATCCTTTCCTTGACAGCGATCCCCGCTTTAATGCACTGCACCACAGCCCATGGAAAAAACCGCATTTGTCTTTGCAGGCGGCGGCAGCCTCGGCGCCATCGAGGCCGGCATGCTGCGCGAGCTGGTGGCGTGGGGCGTCAAGCCCGACATGGTGATCGGCGCCTCGGCCGGCGCCATCAACGGCGCCTACTACGCCTGCAACCCGCATGTGGCCGGCACCAGCCAGCTCGAGACGCTCTGGCGCGGCTTGCGCCGGGCCGAGGTGATGCCGTGGTCGTGGCGCAGCCTGTTTGGCATGCTGCGCGGGCAGCGCGCCCACCTGGTCGACTCCGCCGCGCTGCAGCGCCTGCTGTCGCGCCACTTTGGCGATATGGCAATGGAGCGTGCCGAGGTGCCGCTGTACGTGGTGGCCACCGACATGGCCACCGGCGCGGAGGTGGTGCTGTCCTCCGGCAACCTGGTCCAGTCGGTGCTGGCAAGCGCGGCCATCCCCGGCGTGTTTCCGCCGGTGTCGCTGGGCGGGCGGCAACTGATCGATGGCGGCGTGGCCAACAACACGCCGGTATCCACCGCCATCCGCCTGGGCGCCACGCGCGTGGTCGTGCTGCCGGCAGGTTTTGCCTGCGCGCGGCGGCGCGAGCCGCGCGGCCCCATCGACCATGCCTTCAACGCGCTGTCGCTGCTGGTGGCGCGCCAGTTGGTGCAGGACCTGGAGCGCTGGGCCGATCATGCGCACATCTCGGTCGTCCCGCCACTGTGCCCGCTCGACGTCTCCCCCTACGACTACACCCAGTGCGGCACGCTGATCGACCGCGCCGCCGCGGCCACGCTGGCCTGGCTGAACGCCGACGGGCTCAGCAGCCGGCACATCCCCGGCGCGCTGTCCCCGCATTCGCATGATGAAGCCAATCCGAGCTGCGACTTCGATCCGCACCAGGCGCACCCGGCACAACCGGCACAACCGGCACAAGGGTCCGACCCTACACATCACCCCCACGTCGGCCATACGCACGCTTCCGCCCCGCAGTAAGCCGGCTTTGGCATTGGCGAATTGCAAGGCCGGCCGATCCGGCGAATGATGCGGGATCTCAATCCTCCGGGTGGCAAGCACATGAGCGCAATTCTCGACGGCATCAAGGTACTCGACCTGACGCGGGTGGTAGCCGGCCCATGGGCCACGCAAAACCTGGCCGACATGGGTGCCACCGTCTACAAGATCGAGAAGCCCGGCGACGGCGACGACACCCGCAAGATGGGCCCGTTCCTGAACGATGCGCAGGGCGCGGCCACCAACGACTCCGCCTTCTACCTGGCGTGCAACCGCGGCAAGCAGTCGCTCACCATCGATATCTCCCAGCCCGAGGGCGCCGAGCTGGTACGCCAGCTGGCCGCCCGCTGCGACGTGGTGGTGGAAAACTACAAGGCTGGCAGCCTGAAGAAATACGGCCTGGACTACGAGTCCATCCGCGCGGTGCGCCCCGATGTGATCTATTGCTCGGTCACCGGCTTCGGCCCCGATGGCCCCTACGCAGCGCGCCCGGCCTACGACTTTATCCTGCAAGGCATGGCCGGCCTGATGAGCACCTGCGGCCAGCCGGACGGCAGCCCCGGCGGCGAGCCGATGCGCACCGCCATCCCCATCACCGACATCCTCACCGGCCTGTACGCCACCGTCTCCCTGCTGGGCGCGCTCTACCACCGCCAGGCCACCGGCGAAGGCCAGTACATCGACGCCGCCATGCTCGATGCCTCGGTCGCCGTCAATGGCCACCTGGCGCTGGGCTACCAGATGACCGGCAAGCTGCCCCGGCGCGCCGGCAACAGCAACCCCGTGGCGGCGCCCTCCGAGGTCTTTGCCTGCCGCGACGGCCACCTGATCATTGCCTCCGGCAACAACGGCCAGTTCGCCGCGCTGTGCAAGCTGCTCGGCATGCCCGAGCTCGCCGCCGATCCGCGTTACGTGCAGAACGCCAATCGGGTTGCCAACCGCGATACGCTGCGCGAGACGATTGCCGAGCAAGTGGCCACCTGGAACGCGGCGGACCTGCTGGCGTCGCTGGAACGCGCCGGCGTGCCGGGCGGCCCGATCAACGAGCTCGACGAAGTGTTCGAGGATGCGCAGGTGAAGCATCGGGGCCTGCTGGTGCAACTGCCGCACGGGCGCGGCGTGAATGCGCCGAGCCTGCGCAGCCCGATGCGGTTCTCGGCCACGCCCGTGGCGATGCGCTGCCCGCCGATGCTGGGCGAGCACACGGATGCGGCCCTGCGGGCGGAACTGGGCTTGAGCGACGAGGACGTCGCGGGCTTGAGGGAGCGGGGAATTCTGTAGTTGGCCATTCGGTTGGCCGCTCGGCTGGCTGCCTTGCGTGCGGCGCGCAACGCCCGGAATTGACGCGCCCCGGGAACGGGTACATCCTCTGGACATACTCTTCCCCTCAGCGGAGCAAGCCATGACCTCAAACGAATTCACATCGTTCAAGGCACACTTGTCCATGTTGCTGCGCGACCTCCCGGTCGGGACCACGGCGGACCTCGCCGACGTGGCGGTGGCGGCGTACTGGGATGGCACGCGGATCGTCGGCACCTACCTGCGCGACGGCGGGCACCTGGACGAGGCCTTCGACTTCGACGAAAACGCCTGGGAGAACTGGCACGACGACTTCGTCGGCTGGCTGGCCACGCCGAGTTTCACGCAGCGCGATGAACTGAGGGCTTCGCTGGCAGGCGCGGGCTGACGAGCGCATGCGCGCTCGCGACCGGGCTCGCGACCGGGCTTACAACCGGGCTTACGACAATACGCACCGTCCTCCAGCCGGAGGACCGGCGCCACCATCGCACTGCGAGCCCATCCGACGCATGCCTTACTTCGGCTGCGACACCACCCGCAAATACGGCTTGAGCGTCTTGAAACCCTGCGGGTACTTCTTCTTGGCGTCGTCGTCGGAGACCGAGGTGGGGATGATCACGTCTTCGCCCGGCTTCCAGTTCACCGGCGTGGCTACCGTATGTTTTGCATTCAGCTGCAGCGAATCCAGCAGCCGCAGCACTTCGTCAAAATTGCGGCCGGCGCTCATCGGATAGACCAGCATCGCCTTGACTTTCTTGTCCGGCCCGATCAGGAACACCGAGCGCACGGTGGCATTGTCAACGGCAGTGCGCGGCCCGCCACTCGCGTTCGGATGGATCATGTCATAGAGCTTTGCGACCGTGAGGTCGACGTCGCCGATCATGGGATAGTTGACGGCATGGCCCTGCGTCTCCTCGATGTCCTTGACCCACTTCTGGTGGTCCGCGACCGGGTCCACGCTCAGGCCGATGATCTTGGTGTTGCGCCGGTCGAATTCCGGCTTGAGCCGGGCCATATAGCCCAGTTCCGTGGTACAGACCGGGGTGAAGTCCTTCGGATGGGAGAACAGGATGGCCCATTTGTCCCCAATCCATTCGTGGAAACTGATTTTCCCTTCCGTGGTATCAGCAGTGAAATCGGGCGCTTCGTCACCGATGCGAATCGACATGTTCAACCTCCATGGGTTTAAGTGGGGACGAGACAATGACCGGCATGGTAGCGGCTGTCGTCCTGACGCTGCCGTGACTTTCGGCGCGCTAGGCTCAGTATAGTGGGCTGTGACGCTGCGCAAAGGTGGATACGGGAGGTAATGCAAGCGCGCCTCCGGTACCGTGCGCCGCACGCGCGGCAAGCGATCTCGCGTACTTCGTGAATCACCTGCGCCAGCTGGATATTCCGTTGCGGCATTGCGCTAACGATCCAGCGCGCCGCGCACAGCCGCCTCGAACCTGGGATCCAGCACCGCGCCCACATTGAAGCGCGACCACGGCGATGTCGCCTCGGAGTCCACGCGGAAGACGCGGCCCGGGGCGATCACGACCTTCTGCGGCAGCAGCCTCTGCGCCAGCACCAGCGAGTCGTCCACGTTCGGCAGCGCCCCCCACAGGTACAAGCTCTGCCCGGTCCGCGCGAAGATGCGCGCATCCAGCCGGTCGAACAGCGCCAGCGCCTTGTCGGTGGCCTCCGCCAGGCGGGAGCGCAGCTTGGTGATGTAGCGCTGGTAGTGCCCTTCGCTCAGGATCACGTCGACGGTGCGCTCGCAATACTCCGAGCTGCTCACGTGGATCAGCGCCTTGAGATCGGCGAGATCGCTTGCCAGATCCGCGCCGCAGGCAATGAATCCCACCCGCAACGCGGCGGAGACGGACTTGGAGAAGCTGCCGATATAGATGGTCCGCTCCAGCTGATCCAGCGCCGCGAGCCTGGGCAGCGTGGTGGGCTTGAAATCCGCCAGCGCATCGTTTTCCACCAGCAGCAGGTCGAACTTCTGCGCCAGCTGCAGCACGCGGTAGGCCTTGGCGGCGGAGAGGTCCGAGCCGGTGGGATTGTGCGCGACGGACTGGGTGAAGAACAAGCGCGGCCGTTCCTGGATCAGCAACTGCTCCAGCGCCTCCAGGTCAGGCCCATCGGCAAGGCGCGGCACGCCGACAATCCTGACGCCAGCCAGCTTGAGCTTGCCGAACAGCGGGTAATAGCCGGGATCGTCGACCAGGACCGTCGCGCCGGCCGGCAGGAAATACCGTATCACCAGGTCGATGGCATCGTTGGCGCCATGCGTCAGCACGATCTGCCGGGGATCGGCGCCGATGCCAAGGTCGCCCAGCTTGCGCACCAGGTGATCGCGCAGAGGCCCGTAGCCGAAGCGGTTGCCGTAGCGGAACAAGGCGCCCAGGCCGGTGCGCACCACCTTGTGGTGGTACTTGTCCAGGCGCGCTTCCGCTAGCCACGCCACCGGCGGAAACCCATCGCCCACCGCCAGTACGTCCGGGCTGCTCTTCAACTGCTCGCGCATCAGCCAGACGATGTCCATCGCGCGCCGCAGCGAGCCGGCATCTTCGTCCCGCGGCGCTTTGGCCGGCCGCGCGAGCACGAAGTAGCCCGCGCCGCGCCGGGGTTCCACCAGCGCGCGCCCCACCAGGATCTCGAACGCGGCGACGACCGTGTTCTTGCTGTACCCGTGCAGTTGCGCCAGCTCCCTGAGCGAGGGCAGCTTGTCGCCGGTGCGGTAAGCGCCTTCGACAATCTGCCGCTCGATGGCATCGGCCAGCACGGTGGCAATCGAGGGGGATCTGGGGTTCGTCATCGGCTTGTGCTCCGGAAGGCTGGATCAAACTGTCCTGCCCAACTGTACCTTTTTATGCTGGTACAGTGTACCTAAACTGTCTCCATTCCAAACCCACTCACGGAGACACCGATGGTGACCGATTCCCGCCTGCCCAATTTTCGCGCCATGACGCCTGCCCAGCGCCTGGCCTACGTAGGCGATGCCGCCGCCTTGTCGGCGGACGACATCCGTCTCCTGGCCGAGCCCGGCGCCCTGAGTGTCGAACTCGCCAACGGCATGATCGAGAATGTGATCGGCACGTTTGAGCTGCCGTTTGGCGTCGCGGGCAATTTCCAGGTCAATGGCCGGGATGTGCTGGTGCCGATGGTGGTGGAAGAGCCGTCGGTGGTGGCCGCGGCCTCGTTCATGGCCAAGCTGGCGCGCGAATGCGGCGGCTTCGAGACTTCCAGCACAGGCCCGCTGATGCGCGCGCAGGTGCAGGTCCTGGGCGTCACGGACCCTTACGGCGCCCGGCAGGCCTTGCTGAAGCAGCGAGCGGCGATCCTGGACGTGGCAAACAGCCGCGACAAGGTGCTGATTGGCCTTGGCGGCGGCTGCAAGGACATCGAGGTCCACGTCTTCCCCGATACGCCGCGCGGCGCCATGGTCGTGATCCACCTGATCGTGGATGTGCGCGATGCCATGGGCGCCAACACGGTAAACACCATGGCCGAAGCCGTTTCGCCGCTTGTGGAGAACATCACCGGCGGCTCCGTGCGGCTGCGCATCCTCTCCAACCTGGCCGACCTGCGGCTGGCACGTGCCCGCGTGCGGCTGACGCCGGCGGTGCTCGCCACCCAGGAGCGCAGCGGCGCCGAGATCATCGAGGGCGTGATCGACGCGTATACCTTTGCCGCCATCGATCCCTACCGGGCCGCCACGCACAACAAGGGAATCATGAATGGCATCGACCCCGTGATCGTGGCGACCGGCAATGACTGGCGTGCGGTCGAGGCCGGCGCCCATGCCTACGCCTGCCGCGGCGGCCGCTATACGTCCCTGACGCACTGGGAGAAAGACACCAGCGGCGCCCTGGTCGGCACCATCGAAATGCCGATGCCGGTGGGTCTCGTCGGGGGCGCCACCAAGACGCATCCGCTGGCACGCCTGGCGCTGAAGATCCTCGACGTCAAATCCGCCCAGGAACTCGGCGAGACCGCGGTCGCGGTGGGCCTGGCGCAGAATCTTGGCGCGCTGCGGGCGCTGGCTACCGAAGGCATCCAGCGCGGCCACATGGCGCTGCATGCGCGCAATATCGCGCTGGTGGCCGGCGCCACCGGCGACGAGGTCGACCGCATTGCAAAGCGCATGGCCGAGGAGAAAGACGTGCGCACCGACCGGGCGGTAGCGTTGCTGGCAGCGCTCAGGAGCAGGTAGGCAGGCAGGTAAGCAGGTAAGCAGGTAAGCAGGAACATGCGGCACAGCCGCGGCGAACGACAAGAACCAGAGCTGGCATCGACGCGCGCAAGCACGCAAGTGCGCACCGGGATGCCAGCCACATCCGGAGACATGTAAATGAACACACAGCAAGCGCCCTCGGCGCGGCGTCTCGTCGAGGTTTGGGGAGACACCGCGGATACCCGGCACCTGGCGTGGTCCATCACCATCGGGGCCGTGGTCAGCCTGACGGGATTCCTGCTCGCCAGCCGCGTGCTCAACGGGCTGGTCAAGACACCGGAGCTGGCGCGTGCCTACGCCATGCTGGCCGGCCTGGCAGGCTGCCTGCTCGCGGGCCTCATCTGCGCCTGCCTGTTCCGGCCCAAGCGTGAAGTGATCGAAGGCGAGGCCGCCGATCCGACCTGGCGCGAGCAAGTGCTGGACAAGCTCGCGGAGGAAGGCGGCGGGCTCGGCGCCATCGCGGACCTTCCCGCATCCGTGGTGCAGGAGCTCAAGGAACTGCAACTCTTCGAGCTCTTCGCAGCGCGCGAGCGCCGCAACGGCGCGCCGCAGCCGGCGCAGGACGTGGCGCTCTCCACGCCCGTCACGCCCTCCACGCCCGTCAGTCCCCGGTCCAACCTGGCTTGAACGCCGGCCCACGGATATCCAGGATATCGAAGGCTCATCATGATCGAATCTGCACTGCTTACCCACATCCTCATTGCCGCCGGCATGGGGCTGGCCGGCGCCGTCGTCTTTGCGGCGATCGGCCTGATCTCCGGCACCGATGAAACCACCACGCTGGCGCCGCTGACGCTGCTGGTGGTGTTGCTGGGCGTGCCGCCCGAGGGGGTCTTCACGTTCTTCCTCGCCGGCGCCGTCGCCAAGCACATGACCCACGCCATCCCGACCGCGCTGCTCGGCATCCCCGGCGACACGATGGCCACGCCGCTGCTGCAGGACGCCAACCACCTGCGCAACCTGGGCGTGCCGCATATCGCGCTGCGCAAGATGATCTCGGGCGCCCTCATCGCGGCATTTATCGCCGTGCCGCTGGCGGTACTCTTCGCCATCCTGCTCGCGCCATTCGGCTCGGCGATCACCAAGGCCGCGCCGTGGATCTTCGTGGTGGCCGCCGTGATCATCGCCTACAGCTCTGCCGGCAGGTGGGCTTCGGTGGCCACGCTGGTGCCCTTTGTCGTGGTCATCGTGGCGTTGCAGACGCTGACGGCGAAGTTCGGCGTCAAGCTGAGCATCAGCTACTTCCTGGGCATTGCCATCGGCCCGCTCATTGCGGATCTCTTCTCCGCCATCTCCCCTGTGGATCGCCCACGCATGCAGCGGGACCGCGTGCGCACGTTCGCGCTGGCGCCTGACGTCAAAGGCTGGTCGGGGTACTTCCCCAATCCGTTCAAGGTGCTAGATCGCAGCCAGGTGAAATGGACCGTGGCCACCGCCACCGTGTCGAGCGCGACGTTCGTGTTCAGCCCGGTCGCCATGACCGTGGTCCTCGGCGAGATCGTGGGGGCACGGGTCAAGCACGCTTATCACCGCCTCACCACCGTGCTCAGCGCACGCAATGGCATCACGGAAGCCACCTATATTGCCGAGGCCCTGATCCCGCTCATCGCCTTCGGCTTGCCGCTCAGCCCGGTTGCCGCCGGCCCCGCCGCGCCGCTGTTCAACGCGCCGCCCGTCTACACCGTGGACGCCGGCGCCGGCCAGACCCACAACCTGCACAACCTGCTGAACCACTGGGAGTTTCTCGGCTACGGGCTGCTGGCCGTGCTGCTAGCCGCGCTGGTGTCCTACCCGTTTGCCATGAACTACGCGCGCAGCGCCGCCCTGTTCGTGTCGCGCAAGGTGTCGCATGAAGCCATCATCGCCACCTTCGTCGGCCTGATCCTGGTCATCAGCGTCTGGGAAGGCCAGCTCCTTGGCCTGCTGGTCATCCTGACCATGGGCTTGCTGGGCGGGCTGCTCTCCAGGGCGATCGGCTTCAATACCGGCGTGCAGTTCATGGGCTACTACACCGCCGTGCTGACAGTGCCCGCGCTGCTCAAGCTGATCGGCTAGCCCTGAAGGACCAAAGGGCCAAGGCGGCGGCCTCTGCCGCCCCTTCATTCGACGTGGATGCCGCCCTTCTTCACCACCTCGCCCCACCGCCCGGCCTCTTCCTTGATGAATGCCTGGAACTGGTCGGGCGTCCCGCCCACCGGGTCGATCCCGTACTCGATCAGGCGCGCCTTCACCTCCGGCTGGTGCAGCACCGCATCCATCTCGACCGAGAGCTTTGCCAGCACCGGCCTTGGCGTCCTGGCGGGCGCGATCAGGCCGATCCAGCTGCTGGCCGTCACCGCCGGATAGCCCGCCTCGGCCATGGTCGGCACGTCGGGCGCGGCCGGCCAGCGCGTGGCGCTGGTGATCGCCAGCGCCTTGAGCTTGCCGGCTTTCACCTGCGGCATCATGGTCTGCACGGAATCGAAGATCATCGCCACCTGCCCGGAGAACAGGTCCGGCAGCGCCGGCGACACGCCCTTGTAGGGCACGTGGGTCATCTTGATGCCGACCGCTTGCGAGAACAGCTCGCCGGCCAGATGCGCGCCGGAGCCGTTGCCGCTGGAGGCGTAGGTCATCTTGTCGGGATTGGCCTTGCCCCAGGCCACCAGCGCCTTCACGCTGCCGGGCGGCAACTGGGCGCTGGACACCAGCAGCAGCGGGATGCGCCCGATCTGGCTGACGCCCGTGAGGTCCTTGACCGGGTCGTAGCTCATTTTGGGGTAGAGGCTGGGGTTGATGGCATGCGCGGCCACCACCACCAGCAGCGAGTAGCCGTCGGGCGCGGACTTGGCCACATTGTCAGAGCCGATCATGCCGTTGGCGCCAGGGCGGTTCTCCACCACCACGGGCTGGCCCAGGCGCTCGGCCAGCTTTTGCATGACCAGCCGCGTCACGGCGTCTGACACGCCGCCCGGGGTGTAGGGCACCACCACGCGCACGGGCTTTGACGGATACGGCGCCTCGGCGCGCGCCGTGGCGCTCAGGCCGCAAGCCAGCGCGGCGGCCAGCAGGCATGCGTTCATCCACGGGCCACGGGGGCGCATCGGTTGCTTGGTTATGTTCATGTCTGCTCCATCAGGTCGGGATGGCTTCGGTCCGCCGTGCTTGCCTGGCGGCCGATGCCATGGAATGGCAGCCGCCGGGTCTACGCCCAGCCTTGCGGCACCGTGAGCGGAAAATCGAGCAGCATTTGCGCGTAGCTCTTGCCGAGCGGGTCAGAGCGCAGGCTGGCCACGCCCCCGCCGCCCAGCGCGCGGTGCAGCAGGAAGTTAAGGGCGTGCAAGCCCGGCACCTCGAAGCATTCCACCTCGCCTTCGACCAGATGCGAAAAATACCCGCGCACCGCGGCCGGGGTGAGCTGCTCGCGCAGCAGCGGCAGGTACGCTGGCTGGCGGGCGATCACGCCGATGTTCTCGTCGTCGCCCTTGTCGCCGCTGCGCGCATAGGCCAGCGTGACCAGCGGCACGGTGACGCGCGGCCCGCCGGGAATGGCGGGCGCTGGCGCAGCCGCCAGCGAGGCCGGCGCCGTCAGCTCGCCCACGACGGCGGCGCAGGCAAGCGCCTGCGTCTGGCCGTCCAGCGCGACCTGCATCCGTACTTCCGCCTTCGGCACCAGGAAAGAGAACACCTTGACCACCGGCTGGATATCGACGCGGCCGGCAAAGGATGAGCGGGTACCGGCGGCCATCGAGGTGCCCGCCGACGAGCCTTCACGCTGCAGGAAGCGCAGCGCCTTGGCCTGCGCATGGCGCGCGCCGATGCGCAGCACCACCTCGCGAGTGGGCAGCACGCGGGCATGCGGGCCATATTGCGACTCGCAACCGAGCAGTTCCACCACGGTGCCGCTGTAGTCCGCCAAGCCGTCGGCGGCCAGCATGGCGCGGGTGCGCGCCAGCAGCGCGTCGGCGGTGCGGCGGGCCCTGGCGGGTGCGTCGATGCCGCGGATCGCCATCATCAGGCTGAGCTGGTAGCCGTCCTGCCAGGTGCCGTTGGCCTTGTAGCTCGCGCCAGGGGCGCGGCCACGGGCGCCGTGCACGCGCACCTGCCCGGGGGCCAGCAACGCCGTGCGCACCATGCGGAAGTCGCAAGTGACGTCAGGCATCAGGTAGTTGCCGGGGTCGCCCACCTCGTACAAGACCTGCTCCGCCACGGCCGCGGGATCGACCAGGCCGCCGGTGCCCTCGGGCTTGGAGAGCACGAAGCTGCCGTCCTGCGCGCAGTCGATCACCGGGTAGCCGATGCGGTCCCAGTCGGGCACACGCTGCCAGTCGGTGAACAACCCGCCGGTGGCCTGCGCGCCGCACTCGATCACGTGACCAGCCAGCGTGCCGGCGGCGAGCCGGTCCCAGTCGTGCCATTGCCAGCCGAACTCGTGCGCGAGCGCGCCGACCACCACCGCGCTGTCCACGCAGCGGCCCGTGATGACGATATCGGCGCCCATCGCCAGCGCGCGGGCGATGCCTTGCGCGCCGGTGTAGGCGTTGGCGGACATCAGCTCGGCAGGCGGCGTGGCGCCGGTATGGAGATCGGTCAGGCCCGCGGCGCGCCAGCCCTCGAAGGCGGGCAATACATCGTCGCCGCTGACCACCGCCACCTTGGGCGCCAGCCCTTGCCGCGCGGCGGCGGCCATCACCGCGTCGCGGCAGGCCTGGGGGTTGAGGCCGCCGGCATTGGCAATCACGCGGATGCCGCGCGCCAGGATCTGGCCGAGGTGCGGTGCCATCGCGGCCTGCACGAAGTCCGTGGCGTAGCCCAGCGCGGGGTCCTTGGCGCGGGCGCGCGCCAGGATCGACATGGTGGTCTCGGCCAGGTAGTCGTAGACCAGGTATTGCAGGCCCGGAACGGCCAGCAGTTGCGGCGTGGCGATGGCGGAATCGCCCCAGAAGCCGGAAGCGCCGCCTATGCGCACGGTGCGTGCCGTATTGGGTGTGCCGTTTGTGGTGTTCATGCTTGCGCACCTGCGTCCACCTTCACCAGCAAACTACCCGCGCGCGCCTGCCCGCCCTCCCGGGCATGCAGCTGCGCGATCACGCCGTCGAACGGCGCGACGATGGCGTGCTCCATCTTCATGGCCTCCAGCACCACCAGCACCTGGCCCGCCTGCACCGCCTCGCCCGCCGCCGCCTTCACGGCCACGATGCGCGCAGTCAGCGGCGCCAGCAGCTCGCCAGCGCGCTCGGCGTCGCCGGGCTTGCGCTTTTTCTGGCGCGGGTCCAGGCGTGCGAAGCGCCATGCGCGGCCCGCGCTGAACAGATGCACGGCATCGCCCTCGGTGGCGAACACCAGCGGCAACGCCATGCCGTTGCACTCCACCAGCGCGCTGCCTTGCTCCTCGTCGGCGCGCAGCACGCGGGCGCGGACGATCTCGGCGGACGTGCCATCGCCCTCACCCTCACCCTCGCCCTCGCCCTCGCGCACCGCCACCTCCCAGCCTTGCGCGACGGCACGCAGATCCACGCGCCACTGCTGCTCTCCCGCCTGCAAGCCAAGGCTGCAACCCGGCGCCACCAGTGCGGGGCGCGCCGATGCCGCCAGCAGCCCGGCTGCTGCCAGCGCCGCGCAGGCCACCTGCGCCACCGCTGGCCGCGTTGCGCGCAGTGCCGCCTGCATATGCGTGTCGACGAATCCCGTATGCACCTGGTTGCCCGCAAAGGCCTCGTGCGCCAGGCAATTGGCAAGAAAGCCCTGGTTGCTGGCCACGCCCAGCAGCACCGTCTGCTCCACCGCGCGCAGCAGCTTGCGGCGTGCTTCCTCGCGGGTGGCGCCATGGGCCACCAGCTTGGCCACCATCGAATCGTAGTGAACCGGAATCTCCCCGCCCTCCTGCAGCGCATGATCCACCCGCACATCGTGCCCCGCGCCCGGCGCGCGCCAGCGCAGCACCGGGCCGCCTTGCGGCAGGAAGCCGGCGGCCACGTCCTCGGCGGTCAGCCGCACCTCGATGGCGTGGCCGCGCAGCGCGACCTGCTCCTGCGTGACCGGCAGCGGCTCGCCCGCTGCCACACGCAGCTGCCATTCGACCAGGTCAAAACCGGTGATGGCTTCGGTCACGGCGTGCTCCACCTGCAGGCGCGTGTTCATCTCCATGAAGTAGAAATTGCCGTCGCCATCGAGCAGGAACTCCATGGTGCCCGCGCCCACGTAGCCAATGGCCTGCGCGGCGCGCACCGCCGCGCCGCCCATGCGGGCGCGCAGCGCGGGCGATACCGCCGGGGACGGCGCCTCCTCGACCACCTTCTGATGGCGGCGCTGCACCGAGCAGTCGCGCTCGCCCAGGTGGATCACATGGCCCTGCGTATCGGCAAAGACCTGGATCTCCACGTGGCGCGGCGCGATCACCGCGCGCTCCAGGATCAACTGGCCGGAGCCGAAGGCGGCCATGGCCTCGGAACGCGCGCTTGCCAGCGCGCCGGGCAAGGCATGCGCGTCGTGCACCAGGCGCATGCCACGTCCGCCGCCGCCGGCCGCGGCCTTCACCATCAGCGGAAAGCCGATGGGCGCGGCGGCCTGCAGCAGCGCGGCATCATCCTGCGCCTCGCCCTGGTAGCCGGGAATGCAAGGCATGTCCGCGGCCAGCATCAGGCGCTTGGCCTCGGCCTTGTTGCCCATGGCGCGGATGGCGGTGGCGGGCGGGCCGACGAAGACCAGGCCCGCCTGCGCCACCGCGTCGGCGAACTCCGCGTTCTCCGCCAGGAAGCCGTAGCCGGGATGCACCGCATCCGCGCCGCTGCGGCGCGCCGCCTCGATGATGGCGGCGATGTTCAGGTAGGACGCGCGCGGCGCGGCGTCGCCGATGCGCACCGCCCGGTCGGCGTACGCCACGTGCGGGCCATGGCGATCGGCCTCGGAGTAGACCGCCACGGTGGCAAGGCCAAGGCGGCGCGCCGTGCGCATGATGCGCATGGCGATCTCGCCGCGATTGGCGACGAGCAAGGTGTGAAAGGGTCGGCTGGTAGCGGACATGAGGCGCCTCGGGATGCGGAGTATCTGGATTGGTTTGGGTGCGTTCAGCCCTGCGTGGCCTGCGCCGCGCGCACGGCGGCGGCGTCAAAGCGCACCACCCACGCGGCATCGCGCTTGTCGCGGAAAGCCTGGATGCCCTCGGCGCCTTCGCTGCGCATGCATTGGGCGAACAGGTGCGAGGCTTCGTCCAGCAAGGCGCCCTGCGCAACCTGTCCGGTGCGCGCCACCAGCGGCTTGAAGGCGCGGTTGGCTTGCGGCCCGCAGCGGCAGATGCGCGTGAGCCACTCGGCCAGCAATGCATCGAGGGCGGCGCTGTCCTCGGCCAGCGCATCGGCCAGCCCCAGCGCCACCGCCGTGTCGCCGTTGACGCGCTCGCCAGACAAGCCGAGTCGCCGCGTGGCCGCCGCGCCAATGCGCGCCACCACGAAGGGCGCGATCTGCGCGGCAATGATGCCCAGCGATGTTTCCGACAAGGCAAAGCGCGCGTCGCGCGTGGCCAGCACGATATCGGCGGCGCAGCTCAGTCCCATGCCGCCGCCCATGGCCGCGCCCTCCACCGCCGCCACCACGGGCACGGGGAGCGCGGCCAGGCGCTGCATGAAGTAGCCGAACTCGCGGTTGCGGCTCGCCACCGGATCCTGCGGCGCATCGCCCGCGTCCAGCCTCGCCTTGAAATTACCGACGTTGCCGCCCGCGCAGAAGACGCCGCCGGCGCCGCGCAACACCAGCGCGCGCACCGTGGTGTCGGTCTCGGCGCGCGCCACGGCGCGCGCCAGCGCGGCGACCATTTCAGGCGCGAGCGCGTTGCGCGTGGCGGGCACGTTGAGGGTGACGAACAGCACGCCCTGGGCGTCACGCACGATCACGGCGTGGGCGTCATTGGCGAAATTGGCGCGATTGGCGAAATTGCCGGCATCGGTATAGGCTGCGTTGGTCATGGCTGGAGAGATGAGAAGACTTGGAACAGCAGGCGATGGCGGGCGGTCAGCCTTTTGCCATCAGCCCCATCTGCTTGGCGATCACGGTCAGCATCACCTCGTCGGCGCCGCCGCCGATGGAGCCGAGCCGGAAATCGCGGTACGCGCGCGAGGCATGGTTGTCCCACGTGTAGCCCATGCCGCCCTGGAACTGCATGCACCAGTCGGCCACCTCGCGCGACAGCCGCCCGGCCTTGAGCTTGGCCATGGACGCCAGCTCCACCACGTCGCCGCCGTCGATGTAGGTCCTGGTCGCCATGTAGACCAGCGCGCGCAGGGCTTCCATCTCGGTCTTGAGTTCGGCCAGCTTGAACTGGATGAACTGGTTGTCCAGCAAGGGCTTGCCAAAGGCGATGCGCTGGCGCAGGTAGTCGGCGGTTTCCTCGATCAGCGCGTTGCAGGCAAGCCGGCGCGCCGCGCCGTTCAGGCGTTCTTCCTGGAACTGCTTCATCTGGTAGATAAAGCCCATGCCCTCTTCGCCGATGCGGTTGCGCGCCGGCACCCGCACTTCGTCAAAGAAGATCTGCGCGGTGTCCGAGCACCACATGCCGAACTTCTTGATCTTCTGCACCTCGACGCCGGGGGTACGCTTGCCGCCTTGCTTGAGCGGCACGATGATCAGCGACTTGTTCTTGTGCACCGGGCCATCGGAGGTATTGCACAACAGGCAGATCCAGTCGGCCTGGGTGCCGTTGGTGATCCACATCTTGGAGCCGCTGATCACGTAGTCGTCGCCATCGCGGCGCGCGCGGGTCTTGAGCGATGCCACATCGGAGCCGGCACCGGCCTCCGACACGCCGATCGCCGCCACCGCCTCGCCGGCGATGGCCGGCGCCAGGAACTCGCGCTTGAGCGCATCGGAGCCGAAGGCCGTCAGCGCCGGCGTAGCCATGTCGGTCTGCACGCCCACCGCCATGCCGATGCCTTGCGCATGCACATAGCCCAGGGCCTCGGCAGCCGCCACCGCGTAGGAGAAGTCGAGGCCAAGGCCGCCGTACTCCACCGGCTTGGTGATGCCAAGGAAGCCGAGCTCGCCCATCTGCTTGAACAACGCGTGCGCGGGGAAGATCTCCGCGGCTTCCCACTCGTCGACATGCGGATCGATCTCGGCCGACACAAAGCGGCGGATGCTGTCCATGATGTTGCGATGGTCTTCGGTGTATAGCATGTGGGGGGTCTCCGGTTTTCTTGTCCGTGTGTTCGCGGCGCGGCGATCAGAACCGCGCCACGCCAAATTGCATGGCGCGCGGCGTGCGCGCTTCGGCCTCGCGGGCGGTAGCCAGCACGAAGGCCAGCACGGCGCGGGTGTCGCGCGGGTCGATCACGCCGTCGTCCAGCAACAGCCCGCTGGTGACGAAGGCGCTGGCCTGGCGCTCGAAGTTGGCGACGATCTCGCCGGTCTGCTGCGCCAGGCGCGCTTCGTCCACCGCCACGCCCTTGCGCTCAGCCTGCTGGCGCGCCACGATCTCCAGCGTCATGGCGGCCTGCTCGCCGCCCATCACCGCGGTGCGCGCGTTGGGCCACGAGAAGCAAAAGCGCGGGCGAAAGCCCCGGCCGCACATGCCAAAGTTGCCCGCGCCAAACGATGCGCCGCAGTAGATCGTCACCTGCGGCACCGTGGAGTTCGACAGTGCCTGGATCATCTTGGCGCCATGCTTGATCATGCCGGCTTCTTCCGAAGCGCGGCCAACGATAAAGCCGGTGGTGTTCTGCAGGAACACGATGGGCGTGCCGCTCTGGTTGCAGGCCTGGATAAACTGCGCGGCCTTGGTCGCGCCCGACGGGTCGATCGGGCCGTTATTGCTGATAAAGCCCACGGCATGGCCCTCGATGCGGCCACGGCCGCAGACGGTGGCCGTGCCATAGTCCGGCTTGAACGCAAGCCACGCGGAATCGTCGGTGAGGCGGCCGATGATCTCCAGCATGTCCACGGGCTTCTTCACATCCAGCGTCATCACGCCATCGAGCTCGCCCGCGTCCAGCCGCGGCGGCTGCGCCGGCTGGGGCAGCCGCGGCGCCACGACCGGCCAGTCCAGGCTGGCCACCACGTCGCGCGCCAGCGCGATGGCATGCTCGTCGTCCTCGGCCAGGAATTCCGCCAGGCCGCTGACGGTGGCGTGCAGGTCGGCACCGCCAAGCTCCTCATCGGTGGCGATCTCACCGGTGGCGGCCTTGAGCAGCGGCGGCCCGGCCAGGAAGGCACGGGCGCGGCCGCGCACCATCACCACGTAGTCGGACAAGCCCGGCATATAAGCCCCACCTGCGGTGGACGAGCCGTGCACCACTGTGATCACCGGCAGCCCAGCAGCGGACAAGCGCGCCAGGTTGTAGAAGATGCCGCCGCCGCGCACGAACTTGTCCACGCGGTACTTGCGCAGGTTGGCGCCGGCCGACTCCACCAGGTGGATGAACGGCAGGCGGTTTTCCAGGGCGATCTCCTGGCAGCGCATCAGCTTGAGGTTGCCGCCCTCGGTCATGGCGCCGGCATCGATGCCGGAATCGGTCGCTACCACCATCGCGCGCACGCCGTGGACAAAGCCGATGCCGGCCACCAGCGAGCCGCCGGGGATGGAGGTGTCGTGATCGGGATCATCCATGCCGTAGCCCGCCAGGTTGGCGATCGGCAAGAAGGCGGTAGCGGGATCCAGCAAGCGCGCCAGGCGCTCGCGCGGCAGCAACGCACCGCGCCTGGCGAAGGACGGGCGGGCACGTTCGGAAGCAGCAACGGCGCGCTGCTCCAGCGCGCGCAGCCGCTCGATCAGGGCTTGCATGCCAGCGCGCTGGCTGGCAAAGGCGGGACTGGCGGGATCGATCCGGGACTCGATGGGAAGCATGGCGCTGGGCATTGGACAAGGAATGCATCGATTCCAAACCACCCGCGGTGGCACGACAAGCGCAACATGGTGATTTGTGCATAATGTGCACAAACTCGTCTTTGATGCACCTCCGGATGCTGCCTGTGCCCGCCCTGCCTACGCCCTCGTCCCCGCCGCCACCGCCGCCCCGGCCGTCTCCAGCCATCCCCGGCGTCCAGAGCCTGGACCGCGCGTTTACCCTGCTCTGCCTGCTGGCCGAACACCACGAGTCGGGCCTGACCCTGCCGCAACTGGTGGCACAAGCCGGCATCGACCGCACCACGGCCCACCGCATGCTGCGCTACCTCACCCACGCGGGATTCGCCGTGCAGGACGAGCCAGGCAAGCGCTTCCGGCTGGGCATGGCGGCCATGGCGCTGGGCCTGCGCACCATGAACCGCTCGCCACTGGCCAGCGCCTGCGCCACGCGCATGAAGGCGCTGGCGCGCAAGACCGGCGATACGGTGTTCCTGATCGTGCGCATCGGCGACCATGGCTACTGCATGCACGCCGAGGAAGGCAGCCACCGCGTGCAGCATTTCCATCTGCTCAACGGGAGCACCCGGCTGCTGGGCCAGGGGACTGCCAGCATGGCGCTGCTGGCCAAGCTCGAGGATGAGGAGATCGTCGCGCACTATGAACGGCATCGGGCTGAGTACGAGGGCAGCGGGCTTAGCTTGCTCAAGCTGCAGCGCGGTGTGGAGCGCAGTCGCAAGCTGGGGTATGCGCTGGCTGGCGCGGGGGGTGTGGCGGGGGTGGGGTATGCGTTTGCCTTGCCTTTTGCCGGGGAAGCGGCGATCAGTATTGTGTCTACGGCTTCGCGGATGCCGGTGGCTCGGCGGCATGAGATTGGGGGGATGATTAGGGGAGTGTTTGGGTGAGTTTTGGTTTTTTGGGTTGGTCGCTGTTTGTTTGGGCGGCGTTGGTTTTTGGACCCAAGTGCCATACGACATCCCCCTGCGGGGGGCGTTGCGGCTTATTTCGTCGGCGGTGGCATCTTGCACCCAAAAGCCATACGACATCCCCCTGCGGGGGCTGCCGGTCACTCTTCTTTGCGTCGGCAAAGAAGACTAACGAGAAGAAAGCCGACCCTGCCGGGAGCAGAGCAATCAGGCTGTCCTGCCTCGGTGGTTGCGTCGTGCGGCCCGGAGTGTTGGCTAGCGAATCCTACCGGCCCCAAGGGCATCATTTCTGCATGACCCATGGGTTACGTGGTGCGGCCCTTGACCTCGTACGCGGTGACCATTCACACATCTGCCGTTCGCGGGGCGAGGGGCTGCGCCGTTTCGGGTGTGGCTGGTTTCGTGGTTTTGTCTCGGAGGACGAGCGCCGTGGGTGCGAGCGCGGCCCTCGCGCACGGGCCACGGTGCCCACCACGAAACCAGGGGGGCCGAGAGTAAGGCGCCGGTAGTCCCGGTACGGCAGGGCATCAAATACCCGGGCGCCCGCCGTCAGAGACAAAACCACGAAACCACCAAGGCAGGCAGGATCGTGGCGCTGCGCACCGCGAACGGCAGATGCCCGAACGCGCACCGCGCAAAGCGATCAGGGGCACCACCACGTGACCATTGGGTCATTCCGTAGTGATGACCTCCAAGCCGGTATGGCAAAGGCCAGCCAACACTACGGGCCGTACGACGCAACCACCTACGCCCACAAGCCCGATTGCTCTGCGCCCGGCAGGGTCGGCTTTCTTCTCGTTAGTCTTCTTTGCCGACGCAAAGAAGAGTGACCGGCAGCCCCCGCAGGGGGATGTCGTATGGCCCTTGGGTGCAAAAACCATCGCCGTACAAAGAAAAAGCAACCAACCCAGCAGAGCAATATCCCCTTTCCCTGCCGCAAATAAAAAAAACGCTAAAATCACCACCCACCGGAATATCAGGCAATTGCACTGCATGCGAGGCCACTGGAAGCCCCCCTTCCCCCAGCCATCCCAGGCAGTGCTGCAAAAAACAAACAAATAATCAAGTGAAGGGAGAAGTCATTGTGGGAATGATGGGTCATGAATTGCGTGGCATGCTGGCCGGCCTGGCATGCGGGATGAGCCTCCTTGCTTCCGGCAGCCTGCTGGCGCAAGGCAGCGAGAGCAAGGAAAAGGAGATGGAGGCAGCCTGGCAGGCAGCGCAGTCCAGCGCCCAGGCGGGTCCGGCCACGGTGAAGCTGGGCGAGCAGGCCACACTGAAGCTGCCGGCCAAGGAAGTCTTCATCCCCCAGCCGGCCGCCGGCAAGCTCATGCACGCCATGGGCAATCTCACCGATGAGCGGCTGCTCGGCCTGGTGCTGCCCACTGGCGACGACGACTGGATGGTGGTAGCCAAGTACGAGCCCTCGGGCTACATCCGTGACGACGACGCCAAGGACTGGAATGTCGACGATCTCTTCAAATCGCTCAAGGAAGGCACGGAAGCCGCCAACGAGGAGCGGGAGAAGCGCGGCATCAGCGGGCTTGAGATCGTCGGCTGGGTGGAGCGGCCCCACTATGAGGCGGCCAGCCATCGGCTGATCTGGTCGATGTCGGCACGCGAGAAGGGCCAGCCGGCCGATGCCCCGCAATCCGTCAACTACAACACCTATGCGCTCGGGCGGGAAGGCTACGTCAGCCTGAACCTGATCACCGCGCGCGACCAGGTCGACGCCAACAAGCCCGTGGTGCGCACGTTGCTGTCCAACCTCGACTTCTCCGAGGGCAAGGCCTATGCGGATTTCAATTCCGGCACCGACAAGGTGGCGGAATACGGGCTGGCCGCGCTGATCGGCGGGGTAGCGGCGAAGAAGCTGGGGCTGCTGGCCATCCTGGCGGCGTTCTTCGCCAAGTTCGCCAAGGTGATCATGCTGGCAGTGGCGGGCATCGGCTATTCCGCCACCAAGTGGTTCAAGCGCAAGCCGTCCGGTCCCGCAGAGCCGAAGTGAAGCCGCATTCCTGCCCGTTGGCGACGGAGTGGTACCCATGACCAAACTGCTGCTCCTGCTCATGGGCGGGCTGAAGATGGGCAAGCTGCTGACCACGGGCGGCACCATGCTGCTGTCGATCGGCGCTTATGCGCTGATCTTCGGCTGGCGCTATGCCGTCGGCTTCGTGCTGCTGATCTTTGTCCACGAGATGGGCCATTTCCTGGCCGCGCGCCGCCGCGGGCTGGCCGTGGGCGCGCCCACCTTCATTCCGTTCGTCGGGGCCTGGGTCGAACTCAAGGACCAGCCGGTCGACGTCGAGACCGAGGCCTATATCGGGCTGGCGGGGCCGGTGGTTGGCACCCTGGGCGCGCTGGCCTGCTATTACATCGGCCGCGGCACCGGCAGCGGCCTGATGCTGGCGCTGGCCTATGCGGGCTTCTTTATCAACCTGTTCAACCTGATCCCGCTCTCGCCGTTCGATGGCGGGCGCGTCACCGCGGTGCTGTCGCCGCGCATCTGGTTCCTTGGCGTGCCGGTGCTGGTGGCGATGTTCCTGTGGCGCCCCAGCCCGATCCTGATCCTGGTGGCGCTGCTGGCGGCCCCGCAGCTGCTCAAGGCCTGGCGCTACGATCCGCAGGCCCCGGAGAACCGCGCCTACTACACCATCAGCGCGGAAATGCGCCTGACCTATACGCTGTACTACCTCGGGCTGGTGGCGTTCCTGGCGGTCATGAGCCATGACCTGCACGGCATGCTGGGCAGCCTGCGCGCCGGCGGCATGGGCGCCTGAGCGCCCGAATCCAATCGCCCGAATCCAATTCAACTTGAATACCAAGACAATGAGAAGCAAAACACTTTACCTGAAGGGCGCAGTCCTGTTGGCTGTGGCAACCATTCCCGCCATGACCCTGGCGCGTGACTACCGCCAGCCGGGCACGCTCGGCGAAGGCGCGCAGGTGCACCGGTTCGTGCTGCGCGATCCGGCTACCGACCGGCCCCTGCCCGAGGCCCGCTACCGCTTGTTCCTGCCGGGCCATCGGATCGCAGGCGTCACGCCGAAGCCGAACGAGCAGGACAGTGTGATCTTCGGCGTCACCGACAAGCAGGGCAATACCGTGTCGGTGCGGCTGCCCAAGCGCTATCCAAAGGGCAAGTGGATCCTCAACCCGATCATCGGCGAAGGGGATTTCGGGGAGTCGTTTTTGCTGCGCGGCGAGACCAGCAACCATCCCATGGGCGGCCTGCCCTATGTGCTCGACCTCAAGGACGGTTTCCTGTTCTGCAACAGGACGGATAGCCGCGGCTATACCTACTATGCGCAAAGCCACAAGGCCCAGACGATCAGCCTGGACTATGAATTTGGCAGTATGGAACCGGCCCAATATGCCTGGTGCAAGCGCCAGTCCGAGACCATCGCCGCCCTGCCCGCCAGCGCCGGGCCGGCGGCCGTGTTCCGGCAGATGCTGGCCAGCTACGAGGCCGGCAAAGACGAAATCAGTACGGATTTCCAGGTGCGCGTGCGGCGCAAGCTGATCGACCTGGCGATTGCCGGCCGGGACGACAGGCAGCTGGATATCGCGCTTGGCCTGGCGCCGCTTGCCAAGGAGAACCTGAACGAGGTTGGCTATTCGCTGGTCGATGCGAACTGGATGGTCGGGCGCGGCATGGCAATGATCGACGAGGCGCTGGTTCACTCGCCGGACGACCCATTTATCCTCGACAGCAAAGGCTGGGCACTGTTCCGCCTGGGCCAGCCGGAGCAGGCGCTCGGCTACATGGAGCAATCGCTGGCCGCCTTTGGCGAGGGCACCGAGAGCAACCTCGGCGCACGCGTGGAAGGCCTGGTGCACAAGGGCGAAACGCTGTGGCAACTGAATCGCAAGGACGAGGCGCGCGCCGCGTTTGCGATGGCGACTCACCTGTCGCCCGATGACGAAACGCTGCTGAGCACGCTGGCGCGCCTGCAGGTGGAACTGCCGTAAGCACACCGCCCCGCGCTAAGGTCGCGGGGCGCCACGACCAGGCCTTCAAGCCATGCCAGCCCAGATACTCAGCCCTGCTGGTGTTCCTTGAACTTGGCCAGCGCAATGGCCAGCGCGGCGCTCCCGATCGTCTTGACCAGCGTGGGGTGCTGCGCGTAGAAGCCGGCGATCTGGTCGACGATGCCCGGATGGACCTGCTCGGCGTGAGTGGCGATCTCCTGCACCTGCGCCGGGCTCAGCTGGCTGGCCTGCTCGGGCGTGACCTGGGTCGCGCCGGGCTGCAGCAGATTGCCCAGTGCGCCGCCTGCCGCCCCGGACAACACCGCCGGCCCGAGCGTTGCCAGCAGTTGGTTAAGCATGCCAGCTTGCTGCGCACCGTTGGACTGGCCGAACAACTCCCCCACCATATTGCCGAAGGCCGGCGTCTGATCCGAATGGAAAGCGCCGGCCAGCAACTGGCCAAGCGCGCCCTCCGGGGCGTTCTGCGCGATGTGGTCCACCTGCTGCTCGGGATTGCCGCCCAGGGCGGAGGCTGCGTTCTGCAAAAAGTCCATCAGGCTCATGATCGGGTTCCGTGATCTGCGTTGCGGGTGCTGCTGCTTGGTGCTTGGTGCTTGGTTCTTGCTGTTGGCGTATCGCCATCAGCGGCTCGGGGCTAGCTCTTCTTGCTGATCAGGTGATAGGCCAGCAGCAGGATCACCGCGCCTACCACGGCGCCGATAAAGCCTGCCGACTGCCCCGGGCGATACCAGTGCAGGGCTTGCCCAAGAAAGGTGGCCGCCAACGCGCCGCCAATGCCAAGCGCGGCCGTGAGGAAGAACCCGCTGGGGCCGTTGCCCGGGGTAATGGCACGCGCTACGAGCCCGGCGACAAAGCCGATAAGAATGGTCCAGATCAGGTGCATGGCGTCAGGAGAAAAGAAAAAGGGGTGCGCCCCCAGCGGAGCGCACCCTGAACCCGCGCATTACTGCGCGGCGGACTTGGCCGGCGTTGCCGCCTTGGTATGCTTGGTGCTGCTGTGTGTCTTGCTCTTGTGCGCGCTCTTTTCGACCTTGGCAGGCGCCTTGGGGGCGTCGGCGGCCGGTGCCTGGGCGAAAGCACCAGCAGCGAAGAGTCCGAGGGTCAGGATGGCGAGTACCTTCTTCATGTCTATCTCCAGGTGAGGCGCGCAACTTGCGCGTTGCCTGTAAAAACGGCCCGATGGCAGCGCGTGTTGACAGCGAAAACACAGCGCTATGTAACAGTTCGTATCCGGGTGGTGCGGATGGTGGGAAGACTAGCGCAACGCATCCGCCAACAGCACGCCGGTCACAATCGTTTGCAATTCACGCCTGCGGCATAATGCCGGCAGAAAACAAGACAAACAAAACAACAAGAAGAACAACAAGAATACGAACAGGACGACAACCTTCCGATGACCACTTCCGCCGCCGGCCGCGCCCGGCTTGACTGGGGCACGCTTGGCCTGCTGACATTCCCGCCGCTGAGCTGGGCCGGCAACGCCATCGTCGGCCACTACGCCGCCGGCGCCATCCCGCCGATCACGCTGAACTTTGCCCGGTGGGCGCTGGCCGGGCTGCTGCTCGCGCCCTATGTCTGGCGAGGCGTGCGCGAGCATGCCGCCACGCTGCGCCAGCATGCCGGGGTGATTGCCGCCATGGGCATGCTCTCCGTCTCGGTCTACAACGCCATGCAGTACCTGGCGTTGACCACGTCGTCGCCGATCAACGTGACGCTGATCGGCGCTTCCGCCCCGATCTTCTTGCTGATCATCGGCGCGCTGTTCTTCCGCGAGCGGGTACGCGGCTGGCATGTGGTGGGTGCCCTGCTATGCCTGGCCGGCGTGGGCGTGGTGATGCTGCGCGGGGATCCCGGGCGGCTGGCCCAGCTGGATTTCGTGGCCGGCGATCTGTTCATGCTGGCGGGCACCATCACCTGGAGCGCTTACACCTGGCTGCTGCGCAAGAAGCGCCCGGACTTGCCGCTGGCCGTGCTGCTGTTTGCGCAGATCGTGACGGGCGTGGCGGCCTGCGTGCCGTTCGTCGCGTGGGAGCTGCTGTCGGGAAGCGTGCCGATTCACTGGAACGGCAAGGCCCTCGGCATCCTGGTGTATGTGGCAACAATCCCCTCGCTGCTGGCCTACTTTGCCTGGGACCGTGCCATTGCCCGCGCCGGGGCGCAGCTGCCGGTGTTCTTCTTCACGCTCACACCTGTCTTTGCCGCGCTGATGTCTTCCGCGCTGCTGGGCGACTGGCCGCGCTGGTATCACGCGGCCGGGCTGGGCGCCATCGTGGCCGGCATCTGGATCGCCAACCGGCGCTGAACGCGCCGCCGCACTCCTCCTAAGCGGCAACCGCCGGATCCAGCCGGAACACCGCCACCGAACGCTCCATGCGCTGCGCTTGCTCCTTGAGCGCATCGGCTGCGGCGGCGGCCTGCTCGACCAGCGCCGCGTTCTGCTGCGTGACCTGATCCATCTGCGTCACGGCCTGGTTGACCTGGGCAATGCCGCTGCTCTGCTCCTGGGACGCGCGGCTGATCTCGTCCATCATGACGGTCACGCGCTTGACCGCGGCAACGATGCTGTCCATGGTGGCGGTGGCATCGCCTGCCAGCGCCGAGCCGGCCTCGACCCGCTGCACCGACTGCGAGATCAGCGTGCGGATCTCCTTGGCGGAGCTGCCGGCGCGCTGCGCCAGGCTGCGCACCTCGGTGGCCACCACGGCGAAGCCGCGCCCGTACTCGCCGGCGCGCGCCGCTTCCACCGCGGCGTTGAGCGCCAGGATGTTGGTCTGGAACGCGATGCCGTCGATCACCGCGATGATGTCGACGATGCGCTTGGAATCGTCCTCGATCTCGCCCATGGTCCGCAGCACGCGGCCCACCGAGGTCCCGCCGGCCACGGCGATGTCGCAGGCCTCGCCCGCCAGCGCGCTGGCCTGGTCCGCGCTGCTGGCGTTCTGCCGCACGATCGCGGTGAGCTGCTCCATGCTGGCGGCCGTCTGCTGCAGCGACGAGGCCTGCTCCTCCGTGCGCTGCGACAGGTCCAGGTTGCCTTGCGCGATCTCGCCGGCGGCCACCAGCACGTTCTGCGCGCCGACCTTGGTATCGCCGATCAGCGCGCGCCAGGTGTCCACCAGCGACAGCAGGTGCCGCTTGACGTGGCTCAGTTCGTCGCTGCCACGCACCTCCAGCGTGATGGCCAGGTCGCCGGCGTTGATCCGGTCCACCATGCCGGCCACTTGCTGCACGTCGGCGCGCATGCCGTGGCTGAAGCCGGCGAACAGGTAGAACGCCGCGCCCACGGCCAGCAGAGCGACCCCGGCCAGCACCTCGAGCTGCAGCATATCGGCAGCGATGCGCTGCTCCAGCATGTCGCGGGCAATCCCGGAAAACGCCTTGTTGACCGAGGAGACCGCGTTGATGGCCGCCGTCGCCTCGTCGAAATAGGGCTTGGCCTCGATGGCGATGCCGCCGCTGCCGAGCATCTTTTCCTTCAGCGTGCGGTAGAAGGTATCCATCGCGGCCAGTTGCGCGAGCGCGCCTTCCACCCGCGGGCGATACGCCGGGGCGCCGCGCATCACGCGGTCGATGTCACGCCGCACGGATTCCAGCCCGTCCTGGATCTGCTCGCCCAGCGCGGCCAGCTCGGCTTGCTGCGCCGCGTCAGAGTATCCACCCTGGCTGATGATGGCCGCGCCCCTGCCGCGTGCCAGCGCGCTCAGCTCGGCCAGCTTGGGCATCTGTCCCACCATCAGCGTCACCAGGTAGTACGAGCCGCTGTCGGGATCGAGCGCGAGCGAAGAGCGGTCGGCCACATCGCCGATAAACAGCCGCGTCTGCTTGACCAGCGCGCTGTGCATGTCGAACAGCGCGCCGGCTGTGACGTTCAGGCCCGTTTCATGCATGCGTTGCCACGACTGCTCCAGCTTGCGTGCGTCAGGCATGACATCGAAGCGCGCGGCCTCGCCGGCTTGCTTCACCAGCTCGCCAAGGTGTGCGGCGGCCTTCGCATCGGCACCGTCAAACGTCGCGCGAAACGCCGCGTTGCCAGCGAGCACGGCATTGGCCGCGCCGCGACGGACCTGCGTCTCGCGCATGAAATCGAGCGCGCGGTCGACAATGGCAAGGCCGCTCAGTTCGTCCTGCGAGGCGCGGATCGTCTGCACTGACAGGCTCAGCACCGCATAGAGCGAACCGCCAAGCGGGATCAGGAACAGGATGGCCAGCAACAGCAGCTTGCGGGTGATGGTGAGGCGCGCCATCAGGCGCACGGCGGGGGAGAGAAAAGTAGCCACGAAGATCCCAAGAAATCGCTTGCATGCGTCTTGTATCGGCTAGCTGAACGCTGACTGAAGCGCGCTTTCCCGGCTTTTTTCGCATGCACAAAGGCGGGGCTGAAAAAGCACAAGGCGGGTGCAGAATGCACGCTAAACGGGCGAAAAATCAGCACGCGCAGGCAAGGAACGGAGATCAGGCTGACACAAAACAGACGCAAAACCGACGTACAACGAAGGGATCGCGAACGCAGCGCGGCGGGCGGGCAAAGATCAGAAGAAACACCTGAACCAATGCCGCCTGGCGCTGTCTTTCCGTAGGCGGTTCTGCCCCTGCCGGGCCGCGCGATCAGGATGTTCAACCCCAGGAGATGGCGATGTTAAGCCCCCACGAATTTGCCACCTTGCTGCTAGTCCACGATGTGCAGGATCGACTGGAACTCGATCCCGTGGACCTGGAAGCACTGCTCGAACGCGGCCTCGTGTCGCTGGAAGAATGCGCGGCCGACCGCTGGTGCCCACGCATTACCGAGCACGGCTACGCGCTGCTGCGCGCGGTCGGCTGGCAGGGGGAGATGAACCGGGCACGTCGTGGCGAAGCGCGTGGGCACGAGGCGCCCGCGCAGTAACTCGGTTATGCGGTTATGCGGCTACGCCCCGATCACGCCCCAATCACGCCCTAGTGAAAATCGCGGCTGGACACCATCAGGCGGCCCAGCAGCGGGCTCAGGTCCACCAGTTCCTGCGCCACCAGATGCCTGACCTCGCCCTGGCGCTGCCACATGCCGATCACCCCCAGCAGCTTCGCGCCCAGCACTTCCTTGCGCTGGCGCTCGATCAGGTCCGGCCACAGGATCACGTTGATCGCGCCGGTTTCGTCCTCGATCGAGGTAAAGATGGTGCCGCCGGCCGTGGATGGCCGCTGCCGCACCGTGACGATGCCGCAGGCACGCACCTGCCGGTTGTTGCCGCAGCGGGACAAATCCTGCGCCGTGGCGTAATGCATCGCGGCCAGCCGCGGCCGCAGCAGCGCCAGCGGATGCGACTTGAGCGACAGGCCCGTGCTGGCGTAATCGGCCGCCACATCCTCGCCCAGGCGCGGCGCGGGGAGCGATAGCTCGCCCTCGGGCGGCGGCGCCTCATAGAGCAGGTCGTGATGCGCGGCCTGCAGCGCCGCGGCGCGCGCCTGCCAGCGCGCCTGGCGGCGATGCCCGGCGAGGCTGGCCAACGCATCTGCGGCGGCCAGCGCGTCGATGTCGTGCCGGTCCAGCCGCGCGCGCAGCACCAGGTCTTCCACGCTGGCGAACGGCGCCTCGGCGCGGGCCAGTTCGATCCGCCCGGCCGCCGCCTCGCGCATGCCGTTCACGCGGTTCAGGCCAAGCCGCACCGCCGGCTGAGCGCGCTGGTGGGCGCGCGCTGGCGCACCGCTGGCCGCATGCTCCAGCGTGCTTGCCCAGCCGCTCACCGTCACATCCACCGGATACGTGCGCACGTGGTGCCGGTGCGCATCCTGCACGAGTTGCGACGCCGAGTAGAACCCCATCGGCTGGCTGTTGAGCAGCGCGCACAGGAAGGCCGCCGGATGGTGGCACTTGATCCACGCGCTGATATAGACCAGCTTGGCGAAGCTGGCGGCATGGCTTTCCGGAAAGCCGTATTCGCCAAACCCTTCGATCTGCTTGCAGATGGCCAGCGCAAAAGCCTCCGGGTACTTGTTGCGGGTGAGCGCCCTGACCAGCGCATCCTGGTGCTGTTTCAGGTCGCCCTTGCGCCGCCACGCCGCCATGGAGCGGCGCAGCTGGTCGGCCTGCCCCGGCGTAAAACCGGCGGCGTCGATGGCCAGTTGCATCACCTGCTCCTGGAAGATCGGCACGCCCAGCGTGCGGCCCAGCACCTTCTCGATGACGTCGTTGTGGTACGCCGGCGGCTTGCCGGTGCGCCGCACCTGCTCGCGCCGCTTCAGGTAGGGATGCACCATGCCGCCCTGGATCGGGCCGGGCCGCACGATGGCCACTTCCACCACCAGGTCGTAATACTTGCGCGGCAAGAGGCGCGGCAGCATCGACTGCTGCGCACGCGACTCCACCTGGAACACGCCAATGGTGTCGGCGGCGCAGATCATGTCGTAGGTTTGCGGATCGTCCTTGGGCACGTCTTCCATCCGGTACGGCGCGCCCGAGCGCGTGGGGATCATCGTCAGCGCGCGGCGGATGGCCGAGAGCATGCCAAGCGCCAGCACGTCCACTTTCAAGAGGCCCAGCGATTCCAGGTCGTCCTTGTCCCACTGGATCACGCTGCGGTTTTCCATGGCCGCGTTCTCTATCGGCACCAGCCGCGACAGCTTGTGCCGCGCAATCACAAAGCCGCCCACGTGCTGCGACAAATGGCGCGGAAAGCCGCGCAGTTGCGTGGTCAGGCTGGCCCACTGCCGCACCGCCGGCGCGTCCGGGTCCAGCCCGTACTGCGAAATGCGCTCCAGGAAGGTCTTGCCGCCATCCCACCATGCCTGCCCCTTGACCACCTGCTCGATCACGCTGGCATCGATGCCCAGCGCCCGGCCCACGTCGCGCAGCGCGCTGCGCGAGCGATAGGTGATCAGCGATGCCGCCAGCGCGGCGCGGTGGCGGCCGTATTTCTCGTAGATGTACTGGATGACTTCTTCGCGCCGCTGGTGCTCGAAGTCCACATCGATGTCCGGCGGCTCGTCGCGCTCGCGCGAGAGAAAACGGCCGAACAGCAGGTTGGCATCCTTGGGATCGACCTCGGTGATGAACAGGCAATAGCAGACCAGCGAATTGGCTGCCGAGCCGCGGCCCTGGCACAGGATGCCGCGGCCGCGGGCAAAGCGCACGATGTCGTGCACGGTGAGGAAGAACGGCTCGTACTGCTTTTCGCGGATCAGCGCGAGCTCCTCCTTCAGCTGCTTGCGCCATTTGGGCTTGAGCCCTTTGGGGAAGCGCCGCAGCACGCCTTTCATGGTCTCGCGGCGCAGGTAGCTGAATGGCGTCTCGCCCGGGGGCACCAGTTCCTCCGGGTACTCGTAGCGCAGCGACGCCAGCGAGAAGTCGCACATGGCGGCAACCCGCAACGTCTGCGCCAGCGCCTCGCGCGGGTACAGGCGCGACAAGCGCTGGCGCATGCGCAGGTGCTGCTCGGCATTGGGCGCCAGCGCCATGCCGCATTCGGCCAGGGGCTGGCCCACGCGGATCGCGCTCAGCACGTCCGACAGCGGCTTGCGCGAGCGCACATGCATGGTCACCGCGCCGGATGCCGCCAGGGGCACGCCGGTCAGCGCGGCGGCTTGCTCCAGACGCAGCCGGTGCGTGGCATCGGCATAGCCCTGCAATTGCTCGAGCGCGATCCAGCCGCGCTCGCCAAACGTCTGCCGCATCCATTGGGCTTGCCCCAGCAGCTCGCCGGGGTCCGGGCAATACGTAGGCAGCAGCAGCGCCAGGCAATCGGGCATGCCGCGCAGGTGGGCCTGGTCCGGCTGCGGCGCGGCGATGTCGTCGGGATGCAGCGCGTAGGCGCCCTTTTGCACGCGCGTGCGGCCCAGCGTGATCAACTCGCTCAGGTTGCCAAAGCCTTCGCGATTTTGCGCCAGCAGCACCAGCCGCAGCACGGGCCGGCCCGCGTGGTCGGTGAGCGTGAAGCGGCTGCCGATCAGCAGGCGGAAATCCTGCGCGGCACGGGCCAGGTCAAGCAGGCGATCATGCCGGCGCAGGCGGGCCTGCAAGGCGTCATCGGCGCTCCCGGTGGCAGTGGCGTCCGGCGCGGCGGGGCATTCGCCATCCCCTTGATGTTCGCCGTCTTCGTCGCCGCCCTCCTCCGGCTCCTCCGCTGCCTCGTCCTCATCCTCCCGCAGCCCGGCGGCCAACCGCGCCGCGCTGCGCTCGGCCGCATCGCGGGTGCGTTCGCGCAGGTCCTTCAGCGCATGGTGCGCGCGGGCCGTGCCCGCCACCGAGCACTCGTCGGTCAGCGCCAGGCCGCGGTAGCCGAGCGCAAACGCGCGCTCGATCAGCTCGACCGGATGTGACGCCCCGTCCAGGAAGGTGAAATTGGAGATGCAATGCAGCTCCACATAGTCGGGCAACGCCGGCAGCAGCGCGGAAAGCGCCGGCGGCAAAGCGGAGAATGAAGGGTTGGCTGGCTGGCTCGACATGACAAAGATTCAGGCAAAGACTCAGGCAAACAAGCCATGCAGGAACCAGCGGTACTCACCGCTTTCCTCACGCCCGGGGCGCTGGCGATAGACCCAGCAGCGCAGCCCGTCCGCCCGTTGCGCAACGAAGTAATCGCGCGTGGCCAGCGCGCCGTCCCACCAGCCGGATTCGATGCGCTCCGGCCGCGAGAGCAACGTCAATGGCCCGCCGTGACAAGGCCGATGGCGCTGCACAGTCAGCGCCACGGGTTGCGCCATCAGCCACAGCGGACGCTCCGGCATGCCCGCCGGGGCACGCTGCGGCTCGCGCGGCGCGCGCGCCGGCATCTCATCCACCGGGCACCAGCGGTTGGCGCGCTCGGGCCGGTGGTCGGCCAGCGGCTGCGGTTGCAGCACGTTCTCCCGGCCCAGGCGCGCCATCAGCGTATCGAGCACGCGGCCCAGTTCCGCCGGCGTGCCGCCCGGCTCGGGAAACAGCGCATCGCTCTGCGGCACGCAGGCCTGGACCGACTCCACCACCAGCAGCAGGCTCACCGCCGGCACGCGGAACTGCACCTTGTCCAGCCGCTCCTGCAACAGCTTGGACAAATGCGCCGGATCGCGGCTGGGCTGCGCCAGGCTGATCGTCACCGGCGTTGCCTGCGTCTCGGCGCCCAGCCGGTAGCGCTCATGCTCCAGCCGCAGCACAAGATGCGTCACGCCCGCCTGCTGCACGGCCAGCCAGCCGGCCAGCGCCAGCAGCAAACGCTGCGCGCCCGCCATCACGCCCTGCACGGATTCGGTCCGGCCTGGCAGCTCCATGCGCTGCGAGAAGGTGGCGGGCGCGCTGAACCACGTAAAGCGCACCGGCACCTCGCCATAGGCCTGATCCAGCCGCGCCAGCAGGTCCGGTCCCAGCCGGCGCCGCAGGCCGGCACGCGGCAGGCCCCGCACCTCGCCCACGGTCCGGCAGCCGATGCCATCGAGCCAGCCATCGTCCGCCAGCCCTTGCAACATGCCCACCGGCAGCCGGTCCAGCAGCCGCGCCATGCGCTGCGGCCCCACCGCGCGCCGCGCCGGACGCACCAGCCCGCCCCGGCGATCGCGCCGCAGCGGCTGCGCCGCCAGCCACGCCGCCCCGAAGGCCGTCGGCCCACAGCCCAGTTGCAGGAACACCCCCAGCCGCCGCACCCGCGCATACACCGCCCGGCACAACGCCAGATGGCCGCCAAACAACCGCAGGCTGGCCCCGGCATCGATCATCACGGTAGCCACCCCGGCATCGGGATGCACCGTGACATGCGGCGTGAAATGCAGCAACGCCAGCGCCAGCGCCGTCATCACCTGCGCCTCGGCCGCCGGCTCGCGCTGCAGTTGCACCACCTGCGCCGACAACGCCTGCACGCCGCCCCGCCGCATCCCCGCCTGCACCCCCAGCGCCACCGCCGGGCCGTTGGCCAGCACCACCCGCTCGCGCTCCATCACCGCCACCGGCACGCTGTGGTGCAGCAGGCCGGCGCAGGCGCGGGGCGCGGCGGGCTCAGGCCAGTTCGGCTGCAGCGCGTCCAGCGACAGGCGCGGCAGATGCACCGCGATCCAGTACGACATGGGCTTGCTCTCCCGCAACGGCTTGGGAAACCGGGGCATTCAGGGGGACCGGCATCGACGGGGCCTGCGGCGCCGCAGGCGGCGTGGCCATGGCCGGCACCGCCATCATCTCGCCCAGCGGCAGCACCAGCGGCGTATCGCGCACCGGGCCGCGCCGCTTGTGGAACGTGACCGACACGGCATTGCCCGGCGCCGGCGACAACAGCAGCCGCAGCACCGCCGGCGACGACTCGCGCAGCACGCTGGCCGGCCGGCACGCCCACACCACGGCGCCTCCTGCCTGCGCCAGCACCTGCAAGCGCCGCAGCGCCTCGGGACGCGCCGTGGGCAGCCACACCATCACCCCGCCAAAGGCCTGGCTGCGCAGCACCTGCTCCGCCGCCCACAGCACATCCGCCTGCGCCGCGGCCCGGCCCGCGCCAGCGGGCGGGCGCACCCAGTACAACTGGCGCGCCGGCAAACCCCATTCGGCCAGGCACGTTGCATTGGGCTGGTGCGGCGGCCCGATCAGCGCCACCCGGCGCTGCGCCGCGGCCAGCGCCAGCAAGGCCGGGCGCAGCAGCCGCAACTCGCCCACGCCGGGGTCGGCCAGCAGCAGCTCTGTGAGCGCGCCCACCGGCCAGCCACCGCCGGGCAACTCGGCCGAGAGCGCGTCATGGCCGGTCGGCAAGGCCGGCACGCTGCCCGCCCGGCCCAGATGGCCAAGCTGCCCCGCCCGCCACAGGCCGGGATAGCGTTGCTCCAGTGCGTCCAGCGCCCCCTGCCGGTCGGCCACGGGCGGCTGCGCCAAAGGCGAATCGCCCGATGTATCGGGCGATAGGGGAAAGAGTTCGGCGATCATGTGATGCGTGCGGCTCAGTCCGAGGGGACTGACAGGAAGTTTCCGAATACTGTATATTTATACAGTACCACGGATGCGCGCAAGGGTGAAGCGATGGGGACGCCGAGCGATGGAAATTGATCATGGTTAGCGGCGCCGTGCTGTATCGGTGGCATGAGAATATGCTGCCATCGCAATGACTTCCCGCCATGATGACAATCGCTCGCCTGCTCTGCTTCCCGCTGATTGCCTTGCTCGCCGTCAGCGCAAGCGCTGCCGCTCCCGACGAAGAATCCCTGGGCAGGGCCGAGGGCTATCCACCGGCTCGCAGCCTGAAGCAAGCCTACACGGAGCCCTATCTCGTCGGTTCGTTCAGCGCGATGGACAGCTTCAATCCGTCCTGTGCGCTCGCTCCGGCAGACGATCCGCTTGCGCTGAAGAAGGCCGCCATCGAGACGCCGTTCAGTTACCGCTTTCGTGGCCGCAAGCTGACACTGGACGACTACATGCAGCGACAGCGTGCCACCGGACTTCTGGTCGTGAAGGACGGCGAGATTGTCGCGGAACGCTACAACTACATGCGCAGCGCCGACATGCGGATGCTCTCCAACTCGATGGCCAAGACCATTACCGCGCTGGCGATCGTCAAGGCGCAGGAAGAGGGCTTCATCCGCTCGCTGGATGACACCGCCGAGACCTACGCGCCCCAACTCAAGGACACGCTGTACGGACAGACCCGAATCGTGAATCTGATGCGCATGTCCTCGGGCGCCCGGTTTATCGAGGACTACTCGGAGCACGACGATCGGGCCAGGTTCAACGATGCCGTGCGCCGGGTTGGGGTTGCTCAGGCCGCCCGGCTGATCACGGCGCGCAGCGATCCCGAAGGGCAGCGCTTCAACTATGCCGGGGCCCAGACCCAGATCCTGGGGCTGGTGTTGCGCGGCGCCACGCGCCGCACGCTCTGTGACTACGTCGATGAGAAGCTATGGAAGCCGATCGGCGCCCAGGCGCAGGCGACCTGGCTGGTGAACCCGGCCGACCAGGACGTGTTCGCGCAAGGCGCCTTCAACGCCACGCTGCACGACTACGCCCGCCTGGGCTTGATGATGGCAACCGATGGGCTGGTGAGGGGCACCGCCGTGGTATCACGTGACCACCTGCTCGCGATGACGGATGCAACACGGCAGCCCGAAGCATTTCGGCCAGGGCACATGCAGTACCACGGCAGCACCTACTACGGTTATGGCCTGCAGACCTGGATCCTGCCCGGCAGTCACCGCCGCTTTGCCCTTCTGGGTGTCTACGGGCAGGCCATCTTCGTAGATCCCGCATTGAACCTGGTGGTGGTGCATACCGCGGTCGGCAAGGATGCCGCGGGCGACGCGAGCGGCGCCCACCTTGGCGCCGAACGCGACGCGCTGCTGCGTGGCATCGTATCGGCCTATGGAGACTGGTAGAAACGTGGATTGCCCCGGGTGTGCGCCTTGGGTCGACCGTCGTCGCGGACCCGGTCAATGCAGCAGGGCATCCTCAAAAGCCATCTGCTCCGCCGCATCAAACAGCGTCCCAAGGCTCGCCGTCCCCGCTGCCGCCATCCCGTCATCGCTGCCTGCCCCCCGCACGGCATCCAGGCTGCGCCGCATCCCGGCTACCGCCGCGCCCGGCAACAACGTGGTCAGGCTAACCCGGCGAACCCCCAGTTCGCGCAGCCGCTCCAGCGAAGCATTCGCGGCCGACGGGCTTGGCGCCAGCCCGGTCCCGGCGCTCAGCGTCACCGGGATATCCAGCGCGCGCACCAGCCGGGCGATATCGTCCTCGGTGCGCGGCGCAATGGGCAGCAGCATATCGGCGCCAGCCGCCTGATAGGCCCTTGCCCGGAGGATGACCTGCTCGGTGGTCTCGCAGGCAAATGCGTCCGTGCGGGCAATGATCATGAAGTTGCTGTCGTGCCTGGCGCGCTGCGCGGCGTCGATCTTGGCGAGCATCTCGCCAAGCGGCACCACGTCCTTGGCCGCCGCCGAGCCCCAGCGCCTTGGCACCACCTGGTCCTCGATGTTCAGGCCGGCCGCGCCGGCTTCCTCGAACAGTTCCACGGCGTAGTGGACACCGCGCGGGTTGCCATAGCCGGCGTCCGCATCGGCGGTGATGGGAATGGATGAGGCGCGGGTCAGCCGCCGGCAGTGCTCCACGCATTCCGTCAACGTGAGCAGGCCGATGTCCGGCACGCCCAGCAGGCTGTACGACAGCATGGCGCCGCTGATGCAGGCGCTCTGGTAGCCCGCCTGCTCCACCAGCCGCAGGCTGAAGATATCGTGGACGGCAGGCGCCACGACGAACGATTCCCGTTGCAGCAGCGTGCGCAGGGATGCGGTCTTTTGAACCGGGGCAATGCGTTGCATGGACTTAGGATCGCGAGGATGGGTGGGAAATCATGGGGATGGTCACTCCTTGGGCATGCCGTCGGCCAGCTTGCGCATCATGGGCTTGCGCGCGGCGATTTCCCGGGCCCAGTCGTCTCCCGGCAGGTAGGCCAGCACCGGCGCATCGTTGCCGGCCTTCTTCAGGTACTCCGGATCCTTGAGGGTCGCCCGGATGGCCGCGCGCAGCTTCTCCACGATGGCTGGCGGCACGCCCGCGGGCACCGCGATCCCCCGCTCGGCCGGCATCACGTCGTCAAAGCCTTGCTCCCGGGCCGTGGGCACGTCGGGCAGCGAAGCGGCTCGCGTCTCCCCCATCTGCGCGATAATCTTCAGCGGCACGGCCTCCTTGCCCGCATCCTGCAGCTCGCCCGTGGTGACCGCCGCAAAATCGATATGCCCGCCAAACAAAGCCGTCTTGGATTGCGCCGTCCCGTTATAGGGGATGTCGGTGACCTTGACGCCCGCCACGTTCTGCAATTGCAGTAGCGCCAGGTGCCCGTTCGTCCCGATCCCGTTGTGCCCGAAAGACAGCGAAGCCGGCTTCTTCTTCAACGCCGCCACCACATCCTTCAGGTTGTTGTACGGGCTATCCTTGCGCGTCACCAGGATGGTCGGGTCGCTCAGCACCCGGGCGACCAGCCGCAGCGCGGCCGGATCGAAGCTGGTCTTCCGGTACAGCGGCGAAAACGCCATGGCCGGCAGGTTGACCACGCCAATGGTGTAGCCGTCCGGCGCCGCGCGCATCAGGCTGAGGCTGGAGATCTCGCCGGCGGCGCCGGGCTTGTTCTGCACCACCAGGCTGGCGTTTGCGCCAAGGTAGCGCTGGATGAACGGCGCCATCGTGCGCGCCATGGTATCGGTGCCACCGCCCGCGGCAAACCCGACATAGACCTGGATGGGATGATCGCTGGGCCATTCCGCCCTGGCCGGCGTCGCCGCCACGCCCGTTGCGAACAGAAGCAACGCGCCCAGCGTGTGGATTGCGTGATGCGCCTTGCATGCCTTGAGCCCGTGCCGCATGATCTTTCCCTCTCCCAGCCGATATTGACAATGGCCAGACGATACGTACCTCCCGCGCGGGAAGAAAGCGACAAATCCTCACGTCCCCCGGTGAGATTTTGGAATGACCGCACGCGAGCCGGGCAGCAAACGCATTGCCAGGCCAAGGCATCGCCATGACACTCAAGCAGCTGGAAGCGTTTTACTGGGCCGCAAAACTCGGCAGTTTTTCTGTCGCCGCCGCGCGGCTGCATGTCACGCAGTCTTCGCTGTCAAAGCGCATCGCCGAGCTGGAAGACGATCTGGGAAAAGCCTTGTTCGACCGTACCGGGCAACGCTCGGTGATCACCGACGCAGGCGAGCGCCTGCTTGAGCATGCCGCCCAGATCCTCGACATCGAAAGCCGCATCCGCGCGGACCTGGACATGGCAAGCGCGCTGCGCGGGAGCTGCCGCTTCGGCATCAGCGAGCTGGTGGCGTCCACCTGGTTTCCGAGCCTGGTCGCGCGGGTGCGCGAGCTGCACCCGAACCTGGTGCTGGAGCCACAGGTGGACCTGACGCTCAACCTGGAACGCAAGCTGGAGCGCGGCGAACTGGATTTCGCGATCATTCCCGGCCCCTGCGCTTCGCCCAACCTGTCGCAGGAGAAGGTCGGCGAGCTGGCGTACAAGTGGATGGCGGCGCCACAGCGGCTGGCTGGCGGCACTGTCCTCACGCCCCGGCACTTCACCGAGCATCCGGTGATCATGCTCAGCGCGGAAGCGGGCCTGACGCAGGCCTTCGAGAAATGGGCGGCGGCGCAGAAGCTGGAGATTCCCAGGGCGCTGGTTTGCAACAGCCTGTCGGCCCTGATTGCCATGGTGATGGCGGGCGTGGGGATCAGCTTGTTCCCGCAGTCCTATGTGGAGCCGTTTGTGCGCGCCGGCAAGCTGGCGGAGCTGACGAGCACGCCGGCGCCGCACAACCTGTCCTACTATTTCCAGTGGCGCACGGGGGACACGCGTGCCGTGGTCCGGTCGCTGAAGGCGATCACGATGGACGAGGCGGATTTCTCCGTGAGCTCGCCGTTATGGCCGCAGGCTGGGAAAGCGAGAAAGCAAGGGCCGGGCGCACGGCAAAAGTAGCGCGATCGCTGGCGACAGGGGCGCGCCAGCCAGGCGCCTGCGCCCCGCCCCGCCCCCGCCCCCGCCCCCGCCTCAGTCCAGCGGCCGTCCGGGCCGGAACCCGTCCCGCAGTTCCCGCTTGAGCACCTTCCCGATCGCACTGCGCGGCAGCACATCCACCAGTTCCAGCACGGCAAGCCGCTGCGTCTTGCCAACCTGCTCGTTGGTCCAGGCCATCAAGGCATCATCAGACACCGTGGCACCATCGCGCCGAACCACGAATGCCACCGGCGTTTCGCCCCATCGCTGCGAGGGCACGCCAACCACCGCGCAATCCAGCACGTCCGGATGCTGCTGCAGGATCCCTTCGAGATCGCTGGGATAGATGTTGAATCCGCCGCTGATGATCATGTCCTTCTTGCGGTCCATCAGCGTGAGAAAGCCGTCTTCGTCGAAGCGGCCAACGTCGCCGGTGCGGATAAAGAGCTTGCCGGTGGCGTCGCGCCATTCGGCCGCGGTCGTCTTCTCCGGCTGCTTGTGGTAGCCGGCCATGATGGCGTTGGAGTGGCCGACGACTTCGCCGATCTCGCCCACGGGCACTTCATTGCCGTTGTCGTCGATCAGGCGGATGTCATGGCCTTCCATGGGCTTGCCCACGGTGTGGAGCTTGCTGGGGAACTCGTGCGCGGCCAGCACGCAGCTGCCGCCGCCTTCGGTCATGCCGTAGTACTCCACCAGGCCGCCGGGCCAGCGCTTGAGGATTTCTGCCTTCAGCGCGGCGGAAAGCGGCGCGCTGGTGGAGAACTTCATCCGGTACGACGACAGGTCGTAGTCACCGAAGTCCGCGCGCGCCATCAGGCGCTGGTATTGCACCGGCACCAGCATGCTGTGCGTGACGCGGTGCTGCGCGGCCAGTTGCAGATAGCGCTGCGCGTCGAACTTGGGCATCAGCACGGCGGTGCCGCCGAGCGCCAGCGTGGGGATGAAGCTCACGAGCGTGGTGTTGGAGTACAGCGGCGTGGAGATCAGCGTGACGGCGTCGGGGCCGTAGCCACCGGATTCCTGGACACGGCGGATCTGGTTCCAGCGCAGGGCGTGGGCGTGCACGATGCCCTTGGGCGTGCCGGTCGTGCCCGAGGAATAGATGATGTTGAACACCTGTTGCGGCGCAATGGCATGCGCCTGCGGGCGGCTGCCGTGCGGGGCCAGCCAGGCTTCGAACGCGAGGCCGGCGGGGGCGTCGGCCAGCCCGATAAGGCGGGCCTGGATACGATCCTTCACCGGCGCGATCTCGCGCAGGACGTCCGCGTCGACAAAGAACACCCGGGCGTCGGAGTCTTCGACCATGCCGGCCAGGCTTGCCGGCGTGGAGGACGGGGCGAGCGGCACCAGGGCAACGCCGGCGCGCAGGCCGCCGATCAGGATGGCGGCGTATTCGATGGACGCTGCCGCGCAGATGGCGAGCGAGGCGCCCGGCTGCAGGCCGTCGCGTTGCAAGGCGGCGGCGACGCGGTCGGCCAGCGCGTCGAATTCGGCATAGGTCAGCGAGCCGCGGCTGTCGACGACCGCGACATGCCCGGGCCGCTCTGCGGCGTGCAGGCGGACGCAGTCCGCGAGGTTGCCAATCGGCTGCGTCAGAAGTTCTGTGATGCCCATAGGAAAGTCCTGTCTCCATCTGGCGTCGCGATCGACAGGTCCGGGGGACCGCCTTCGCGCGCGAATCTATCGTCTTGAACGTCCGGGGCAGCGGCGTTCATCCCGTGGGCCTGCCGGTATTGCCGCAGGCCGGGGTAGATTTTCGCATGGACACGGCAAGGCTGCCCCACACCAGTGGGACAGCCCGCACTAACAGGTAACTACGAGGTAACTACGTGGTAACTACGCAGGTCATTTCAGCCCGCAACCTGGCTCAAAGCGGCCCGCCTTCCCCGATCCAGTAGGGGTTCCGGCCATAGTACTCATGCAGCGTGGTGCCCCATTGAGGATCCGCCATGGCCGGCCAGCTGTCCTTGTCGAAACCCGGGGCATCCTTGATGCGTTGCGCGGTCACGCCGATGCGGAAGCACTTTTCGTCGGTGTCCAGGGTCAGCGCGCCCCAGGGAATGGCGTGCAGCGTGTCGCCCATGCCGAGGAAGCCTCCGCTGGTAAGCACCGCGTACGCAATGCGGCCACCGCGCACATCGAGCATGATCTCGGAGATCTTGCCGACATGTTCGCCGTCCGAGGAATAGACTTTGTTGCCGTCGAGCGTCGATGCGCCCATGACATCGGGGCCCGGGCCATCGCCCACACCGCGGCCGACAATGGCCGCACCCCTGCTGCCGGCAGGCATGCCGGGATTGAGTTGTCCCATGTTCGTCTCCTGAAAAAGGGTGGTGCCAGAGAGCCCGCAACGAACATGCCAAGCCGTTGGGGCAGGCGGCGTCGCGGCATGGGCTTCGGCATCACGGGAAGAATTACAAAACCCGGTAACTTTCTTTCCGTTCCGGCCCGTGCTGACCCGTGCTGACCCGCACTGTTGCCGCAACGAGCGTCCGTTGCCACATGGCACGAAAACTGCGCCTGGACTCTGCCCCCCAAACACACTTCAGGAGAACCCACATGGAAACCGTTGGCAATGGACAATCGTCGGCGCAGGACGAGGCCTCGCGTATCGCCGGCAAGGTTGGCACGGCAACTTCGAACGTGCTGGATGCCACCAAATCCGCCGGCCGGCAGATCGGCGCTGTCGCACGGGACGAAGCTTCCGGCCTCAAGCGGGAGCTGGACGAGCTGATCGCCCGCCTGCCTTCCCTGTCGGCCGCCGCGATGGAAGAGGCCAAACAGGACTTCCTGCACAAGATGGCCACAACCAAGGAGGCGGCCAAGGGCATCTCGGACAACGTGCGCCAGCAGATCACGCAGCGCGCGGAGGACACCGCGGCTTATGTCAAGGCGCAGCCGCTGCGGTCCATGGGCATGGCGGTTGGCGTAGGCATCATCCTGGGCCTGCTGATGTCACGCAGCGCTGGCCGAGATCGAGACTGAAGCACACCAAGGCGGACAAGGGCGCGCACCGGCTTCCTGGCGGGGCCGGGCAGCCCTGTGCCGCCGCCGCGCCCCTGTTTGTAAGCCAATTGCTGACGCCGGATTCCTCGTCCGCCGATGCGCATTTACCGTCTTTCCCGACTTCCCCGCGCCCCGCTCCCACCTAGCATGGAATCAAGGGCCCAGCCCCGAAAGCAGCTAACGGCTAACGGCTAACGGCTAACGGAACCGGGAGAGCGGAAATGCAATCAGACACCACCAACCTGCATGCGATCGTGGCCAAATGGATTGGCCCTGCCAAGGGCCGGCCGGTGCGCGTTGCGCGCTTCGGCAGGATGTGTACCGGCCGGGTGCCTTATGTCGGCGTGGAACGCGAGGCCGACATGCTGTTCTTCTTCCGCCACGGCGACGGCTCGTGGTGCGTGTTTCCGCCGGCTAACCAGGGGACGGCGGCGCGCAGCGCCTGACCGCCTCCCGTTTCCCGTTTCCCGTTTCCCGCTTTACGTCCCGCTTTATGCCATTCACACAGAAGGCTCGTAGTCCACCTGGTGCCGTGCAATGCGCAAGTCACCCAGCTCCTCCTTCACCCGCAGGTGCTCCGGGTGGGTGGCGTACCCCTCCAGCGCCGTCTGCGATTCGAACTCGGAGTACAGGACCACGTCGCAGGCGTAGTTGACCTTGCTAGAGTCCACGCCGACTTCCAGATGGCGCATTCCGGGGATCCGGCCGCGAAGCCCTTCGAACGCAAGCTTGAGCCGCGCCACGGCGTCTTGCTTGTCGACTTCGGTTTCTCCGCGCAGGTTCCACATCACGATGTGTTTGACGATGGACACGATTTCTCCCTTTGCCGATCCCGGCGGATCTTGGCTGATTTTCCTGATGTTCTCGATGTTCTTGATGTTCTTCACGTCAGGCCGGCGGGAAACCGACCTTCTGCGGCCACAGGTTGCTAAAGCCATGCACAGTCGACTGCCCATAGACGCCGGCCTGCGTGAAGGGCTCGCCGGCCAGCCACGCCTTGGCCTCGGCAAGCGACGGAAAATCGATCACCAGCAGGCTGCCGGCCATGGTGGTGCCGTCCTCGGCCAGCAGCGGGCCCGCAAAGGCGATGCTGTCGGCCTTGGCGCCGAGATAGACCTTGTGCGCCGGGCGCACGCGGGTGCGCAGTTCACCGGTGCCGGGCTTGTCGAGAAGATGGAATACGAACAGCATGAGGCCTACCTCCGGGACGGCGCCGGCGCTGCCGGTACCGGGTTGAGAATGAAATCAAAATCCAGCGTGTAAAAGGGCGTGGCCGATGGCGTGCCATCCGGGGCGGGGCCGGCCTCGTGCCGCACCCAGTCCCCGATGAGTGAGCTGCGCACGCCGAAGACCGCGTCGGAATCCAGGTATTCGCCGCCCTCGCGAAACACATGGGTGATGAGCGTCTCAAACCCCGGCGCCGAGATCATGAAGTGCAGGTGCGCGGGACGCCACGGATGGCGGCCCATGGCATCGAGCATGCGGCCCACCGGGCCGTCGTGCGGAATCGGGTAGCACTCGGCGACGATCGACTTGAAGTGAAAGCCGCCGCTCTCGTCGGCTGTCAGCGTGCCGCGGCCCTGGTGGCCATCGAGCCCCGCCTGCTGCACATCGTAGAAGCCTTCCGAATCCGCCTGCCAGACTTCCAGCCGCGCGTTCGGCACCACCTCGCCCGTCACGCTCTTGACCTTGCCGCTGACGTAGCACGGCTCGCCGGTCATGCCGTTGGCTACGTCGGCGCCCAGTTCGTACTCTGGCGCGTCGTCCACGTAGAACGGCCCGAACACCGTGGCCTCGGTGCAGCCGCGCGGCTTCTTGTGGTTCTGCGCGGTGACCAGCGTGGACAGGCCAAGCGTGTCGGACAACAGGATGAACTCCTGCCGGCTGCCGGTGCAGGTGTGGCCGACTTCGGTCAGGAACTTGATGCCTTCGGCCCATTCGGCCTCCGTGAGATGCACTTCGCGGGCAAAGGCGTGGAGATGCTGGACCAGGCTGGTCATGATCTCCTTCATCCGCCCATTGGGCATGTCGGCATGCCGCGCCAGCACGGCCTGCGTGATGGTCTCTTCGTCTAGGTTGCGCATGATGCGTGGTCTCTTGTGGTTGTTCTTGCGGGCGTTCTTACGGGCGGTCTTGCGGACATCAGGATCAAGCCTTGGTGGCATCTTCCCAACGCGGGCAGGCACGCTTGCTCACCGGGATGTCGATCGACTGGTAGTTGGTCTTGTCCACCACCGTGGCCGGCAGCACGATGCTCTGCGTGACCGGCATGCCGCGCAGCTTGCGGATGGCGGCGGTCATGCCCAGGCAACCCTGGGCAAATCCATTGTAGTCACCCGTGGCAAGCATGGTGCCGGCCTTGATCGCGTCGATGGCCTCCTGCGTGCCGTTGATGCCGGACACCAGCGCCTTGCGGTTGGCGCCCTGCAGCGCCTCGATGGCGCCGATGGCCATGGCGTCGTTGGTGGCAAAGATGCCGTCGATCTGCGGGTACGACTGCATCAGGTTCTCCATCACCTGCAGGGCCTGCAAGCGTTGGTAGTTGGCCGGCTGCGAGGCTACCAGCTTGATGCCGGGGAAGGCCTTGAGCGCGTCGTGCATGCCTTTGACGCGGTCGATATTGGTCAACGAGCCCTTGATGCCTTCCAGCAGCACCACATTGCCCTTGCCGCCCATGGCCTTGAACAGGTGCGTGGCGGTCTTCAGCCCCAGGTCGTAGTCGCTGGCGCCGATGAAGGAGACGAAATTGCCCACGTCACTCTTGTCGGTCACGTTGACCACCGGGATGTTGGCCGCGTTGATCTTCTTCACGCCAGGGCCCATGGCCTTGTAGTCCACCGGGACGAAGACGATGGCATCGGCCTTCTTGACGATCACGTCCTCGATCTGGCTCATCTGCTCCGGGATGCTGTCCGGCTTGGTGGGGATGTAGTGGGTGACGCGCGCGTTCATGCTCTTGGCCGCGGCGTCCGCGCCCTGGCGCACGACCTGGAAGAACGGGTTGGTCTGGTTCTTGGTGAACACCGCGATGCGCTCGCCGTCCGCGTGGGCCGGCGCGGCCAGGATGCCGAGGGCCAGCAAGCCGGCCAGTTGCTTCAGGTTACGTACGTTCATGTTGTCTCCTTTGTCTTTAATGAAAAGCTGCCACCTCAATTGACGACCTTGTTTGACGACCCTGATTGGCGACGTCGAGCTAAGACTTCACACCCAGCCGCTTGCGCGACAGCGTATCCAGGAATACCGCCAGCACCACGATCACGCCCGTCACCAGCGGCTGCCAGTTGGCGCTGACGGTGAGCAGGTTCATGCCGTTGAGCACCAGCGTGAGGATGATGGCGCCAACCAGCGTGCCGGAGACCCGGCCCACCCCGCCGAACAGCGAGGTGCCGCCGATCAGCACCGCGGCGATGGCGGGCAGCGTCAGCGCCTCGCCAATGTCGCCTTCGGCCGAGTTGAGCCGCGCCAGGAACACCAGGCTGGCGATGCCGGCCATGGCGCCGCTCACCAGGTACACCAGCACCAGCCGCCGCTTGACCGGCACGCCGGAGAGCCGGGCCGCGACGGGATTGGCGCCGATGGCGTAGATCTCCTGGCCATAGGTGGTCTTCTGCGACATGGCGGTGCCCGCCACCAGGAACGCCAGCATCAGGTAGACCGGAATGGGCACACCCCACAGGTAGCCGCTGCCGATCGCCCGAAACGCCGGCGGGAAGCCGTGGATGGTCTCGCCCGCCATGAACCAGTAGGTGACGCCGTGCAGCACCCACAACATGCCGTAGGTGGCAATGAATGGCGGGATGCGCAGCATGGCCACCAGCAGGCCGTTGGCCAGCCCGATCAGCGCGCCGGTGCCCAGCCCCGCGCCCACGCCGAGCAGGGTGGAGCCGGTCGCCTTCATCACGGTGGCCGCCACGCAGGCCGACATGGCCACGTTGGCGCCCACCGACAAGTCCAGCCCGCCGGTCAGGATCACCAGCGTCACGCCCGACGCCAGCAGGAACAGCAGGCTGGCCTGGCGCAGCACGTTGAGGATGTTGCCCAGCGTCAGGAACGCGTCGGACGCCACCGCCAGCAGCAGGCACAGCAGGCCCAGCGCAAACAGCCGGTAGGCAAACGAGCGGGCATCCGCCGAGAGTGGCGGGAACAGAGTCGCCGTGTTCATGCTTTCCCCTTGAACGATTCGATCAGCAGCACCACCAGCACCAGCAGCCCGATGGCCGCCACCTGCACCGACGACTGCACGCCCACCAGGTTGAGCCCGTTGCGCAGCACGCCCACCGCCAGCACCCCCAGCACCGTGCCGGGCAGCCAGCCGTTGCCGCGCTCGAAGGTGGTGCCGCCCACCGCCACCGCGGCGATGGCATCGAACTCCAGCCCGATGGCCGCCGTGGGGTGCCCGGCATTCATGCGCGCCGTGAGCAGCAGCGCGGCCACGCCGGCCATCAGCCCGCCCAGCGCATAGACGGCGATCAGATAGACATTGATGCGCACGCCGGAGAACTTGAGCGCCTCGCGGTTGCCGCCCAGCGCGAACACATAGGCGCCAAAGCGGGTGTGGTAGAGCAGCCAGTGGAACAGGCCGTAGAACACCACCGCAATCCAGATCGGGAGCGGCACGCCCAGCAGTTGCCCGGCGTAGATCAACGGAATCGCCTCGCCGATGCCGGTCACGCTCTGGCCATCGGTGGCCACCAGCGCCAGCCCCTGCGCGGCGCCCAGCGTGCCGAGCGTGGCCACGAACGGCGGGATCTCCAGCCACGACACCAGCGCGCCGTTGAGCAGCCCGAACGCCAGCCCGGTAAGCAGCGCCGCGCCCAAGGCCAGGGGCAGCGATTCCGTGGCCACCATCACCATCGCCAGCACCACGCCGCACAGCGTCAGCACGGCCCCCATCGACAGGTCCAGCCCTTCGGTCATGATGATCAGCGTCATCGGCAAGGCGATCAGCAGCAAGATCGTGGATTGCGCGCCGATGTTCAGCAGGTTCTCCACGCTCAGGAAGCCCGAGCCCGTCGCGCTGAAGCCCAGCGAAAGCAGCAGCAGCACCCAGACCGATCCGGGCACCTTGCCGATGGACAGGCCGAGCGGCCGCGGTAGTGCGTTGGTATCAAGCATCGTTCATCCCCAGTTGCAGAATGCGTTCTTCGGTCATCTCGGCGTGAGCGACTTCGCCGGCGATGCGCCCGCCGCGCATGACATAGGTGCGGTCGCAGACATTGATGATCTCCGGCAGTTCGGAGCTGATCAGCAGCACGCCGGCGCCCTGCTTCACCAGGCTGTCGATCAGGGCAAAGATCTCGGCCTTGGCGCCGACGTCGATGCCGCGCGTGGGCTCGTCGAAGATAAACAGCTTCGCTTCGGCGACCAGCCATTTGCCGATCACGATCTTTTGCTGGTTGCCGCCGGAGAGGAACTGCGCCAGCTGGTTGCCGTCGGGCGTGGCAATGCGCAGCCGCGCGATCTCGCGCTCGGCCAGCGCCTCGGCCTTGTCAGCGCGATACCAGCGCGCGGGAAAAGCGCGCCGCAAGCCGGCCAGCAGCAGGTTGTCGCGCACCGTGCGGATCAGCGCCAGCCCCTCCGATTTACGGCTTTCCGGAATCAGCGCGGCACCCAGCTCACGGGCGCGGTCCGGGCCGCCGGCCAGACGCTTGCCAAAGATGTGGATTTCGCCCTGCTGGATCGGGTCCGCGCCAAACACGGCGCGCGCCACCTCGCTGCGGCCCGAGCCCACCAGCCCGGCCAGGCCCACGATCTCGCCGGCGCGCACCTGCAGGTTGATATCCGCGATGCCGCTGTCCGCGCTGACGTTGCGCACGTCCAGCGCCACTTCGCCCAGTTGCGCGCTGCGCTCGCGGCTGTAGCTCATGTCGACCTTGCGCCCGACCATGCGCGCCACCAGCTCGTCCGGGGTGGCGTCGCCGGGCAGGCAGGCGCCTACCTTGCGGCCGTCGCGCAGGATGGTGATGCGGTCGCCCAGCGCAAAGACTTCCGCCATGCGGTGCGAGATATAGATCATCGACACACCGTCCGCCTTGAGCCGCGCGATCACGGCGAACAGCTTCTCGGTCTCGCGGTCGGACAGCGCCGCGGTGGGCTCGTCCAGCACCAGGATGCGCGCGTTCTGCGACAGCGCCTTGGCGATCTCCACCATCTGCTGCTGGGCCACGCCCAGCGCATGCACCGGCGTGCGGGTGCTCACCTCCATGCCCAGGATATCGAGGATGCGGCGCGCTTCGGCGTGCATCCTGGCGGCATCGACGGAGCCGGGAATACGCCCGCGCGGCTCGCGGCCCAGGAAAATGTTCTGCGCGATGTCCAGGTAAGGCACCAGCGAGAACTCCTGGAAGATCACCGCGATACCGAGGCGCATGGTATCGGCCGGGCTGGCGATCGCCACCGGGCTGCCGTCGTGATAGAACTCGCCGGCATCGGCCACGTAGACGCCGCACAGCACCTTCATCAGCGACGACTTGCCGGCGCCGTTCTCGCCCAGCAGCATATGCACCTCGCCGGGGTAGATGGCGAACGACACATCGTCCAGCGCCTTCACGCCGGGGAAGTGCTTGCAGATGCCGCGCATCTCGAACAGCGGCGTGATTTCGGTGATTGCGTTCATGATGCGAGCCTGAAGATCTTGCCGGCGCCGATGCCGTGCGGGGCGGGTTGTCGATGCATGTGGTCTCCTCCTTATCGTTGGTATCGTTGGTGGTTTTCTAGCGCTGGCGGCACGTTGATGACGGCAAAGGCAACTGCTGTTTCACCGCCCCTGCGGGGCGGCGACCTACTTTCTTGTCTTGCCAAGAAAGTAGGCAAAGAAGGCGCCCCATACGGCCTGGGCACACCTTGACGGCTCGCTTCGCATCGCGCTTGGGTGTTTCCCGCCCCTTCGGGCGGGAATCACGGCTACCACAATGGGTTGATCTTGCCGCTGGTTGGCTCCCCTCTCGCTCACCGCTCCGCCGCCAGGCGTTCGCCCGACGCGCGCAGCGCTTCAAGCTTGCCCGGCAGCCCGTCCACCAGCAGCCGGCCGTGGCGTTTGCGCGCCTTGCCTGCCACGAACACGCTGTCGATATTGGCCAGGCTGGCCTGCATCACGATGGCGCTCACCGGGTCGTGCAGCGGCATCATGTTGAGCTTGCGGGCGTCGATCATCACCAGGTCGGCTTGCTTGCCCACGGCCAGCGAGCCGATGCGGTCTTGCATGCCGAGCATCCGCGCGCCGGCCAGCGTGATCCAGTCCAGCGCGTCGCGGCAGCTCACCGCGTGCGCGGGAGCGATCTCACCGTGCTGCTGGCGGTACCCGGCATGGTCCAGCGCGCGCTGGATGCCCAGCGCCATGCGCGCGGCAATGAACATCTCGCCGGACAAACCCGATTCCAGGTCCACGCCGAGCGACGGCGCGGCGCCCAGGCGCGTCAGCCGGCCCGTGATCGGAAAACCATGGCCCTGCGTCAGTTCGTTCTCCGGCGTGACGGAGAAGCTCATGCCCAGCCCGACGAAGCGCGCCAGCTGCGCGTCGGTGAGGTTGTTGCCGTGCACGATGTTGATATGGGGGCCAAGCAGCCCGGCCTGTTCCAGCCGCTCCCACCCCTGCGGCGTGCGGGCGCTGCCGCCACCCTGGTGCATGCTGGCCAGCAGGCCAAATTCCCGCGCCAGCGCGAAATCGTGCAGCGCGACTTCCAGCGTCGAGTAATGCGGGCCGAGGATGGCCAGTCCGAGGCTGAGCAAGGACGAGCCTTGCAGCCGCCTGGATAGGCGTTCCACCTCGCTGCGCGGGTGCGGCATTTCCCAGAACGGCAGCGCGCCGGGCTTGGGGTCTGGCTTGGGCGAGCCGTGCAGGAACGCGGCGCGGATGCCGGCATGATCCAGCGCGTCCAGCGCGGCATCGCTGTGCGCCGGCGTGGGATTGTTGTGGCACCAGTCCACCAGCGTGGTGGTACCGCAATCGAGCTGGTTCCAGGCGCCGACGAGCGTGGCGATGCCGATGTCATCGGGCGTGAAGCGCGTGGCCAGCCCGGCATGCATCTGCCGGAAATACTCGGTCAGCGTCCAGCCCGAGGCAACGCCGCGCAGCGCGGTCTGCCAGGTGTGCATATGCGCGTTGACAAAGCCTGGGGCGACGATGAAGCCGCGCGCGTCGATCAGCTCGGCGCCGTGCGCTTCGAGATGCGGTGCGATGGCGGCAATGCGCTCGCCGTCGATCAGCAGGTCGCCGGTGAACTCGCCAAGGGCGGGTTCCATGGTGACCAGAGTGGCCCCGCGTACCAGGATCATGGGTGTGTCTCCGTTGCCTGGCGGCGCTGCCTGTGGCCGGCGCGCCGCTCTGGATTTTGCAGGCGTCCTGTCATGCCTGACAGGCGCTGGAACAAACTCTATACTGCCGGCAAATGGAAAAAAACGACGGATAAGGAAATCTTCTTTCCGCCAGGCGAGAGAATCAAAATGGCTCGTGCGGCGGACCAAGAAGCACACGGGGAGACAAGGCATGGACCGTTGGACCGAATTCGAACTCTTCGTCCAGATCGCGGAGCTGGGCAGCATCAGCAAGGCCGCCGAGAGCCTGGACATTTCCAACGCGGCGGCAAGCCGCTACCTCACCTCGCTGGAGCAGCGGCTATCGGCGCGGCTGATCGAGCGCAATACGCGCCGTCTTTACCTGACCGATGTGGGGCACGAGTTTTTCCGGCGCTGCAAAGGCGTGCTGACGGAAATGAAGGAGGCGGAAGCCGCGGTCAACGCCAATGTGCTGGAGCCGGGCGGCACGCTGACGGTCACCGCGTCGCTGTCGTTTTCCATGAAGCACCTCGCGCCGCTGCTGCCGGATTTCACCAGCCTCTATCCCAAGGTGGACGTGAACATCCTTGCGGCCAACCGCTACTACGACATCATGGACAGTGGCATCGACCTGGCCATCCGCACGCGGGAGTTCGAGCCGGATTCCGGCCTGACCGTGCGCCGGCTGGCCGAGACGCGCCGCATCCTGGCCGCCTCGCCACGCTACCTGGACCGCATGGGCACGCCGCGCGAAGTCGACGACCTGCTGCGCCACCACATGCTGATCTACTCGTATGCCAACCGGCCGCACGAGTTGGCCTTCACCCGCAATGCAGAGGAGAAGACGGTCACGGTGCGCAGCAAGCTGGAGTCAAACGACGGCCAGGTGATCCGCGCGGCCGCGCTGGAAGGCCTGGGCATCCTGGTGCAGCCCAAGTACATCGTCTACGACGATATCGTGGCGGGCCGGCTGATCCCGGTGCTGGACGACTGGGACCTGCCCCGGCTCACCATCAACATCGCCTTCCAGAGCCGGCGCTACCTGGCCGCCAAGGTGCGCCTGTTCATCGACTACCTGGTGGCGCACTTCGAGCGCATGGACTACGAGCGCAAGTGGACGTCATGACGGCGCGCCTAAGCGCCCTGCCTAGCCATTGACGCTGGGCAGCCCGGCGGCGAGCCGCGCGGACTTGATCACCGCGGCGTAGTCATCACCGGCCATGCCCTGCGCGGCGGCGCCCTGCAGCATCTGGCCCAGCAGCGCGGTGAGCGACAGCGGCACCCGCAGGTCGGCGCCCGCATCCAGGATCAGTCCCACGTCCTTGAGCATCTGGTCCACGGTGAAGGTGGGCGTGTAGTCGTTCTCCACCAGCTGCGCGGACTTGGCCTTGACGATGGGCGCGGCCACCGCGCTGGCGGTGATGACGGACCACATGTCCTGCCATTTGAGGCCACCCTTGGCGCCGAGCGCCAGCGCCTCGGCCAGCATGCCGGAGGTCAGGCCGATCATCAGGTTCACAACCAGCTTCATCAAGCGCGCTTGCTCGGCTTCGCCCAGGTAGAACTGGGCCGGCCCGAGCGCGGCAAGCAGCGGCTTTGCCACCGCATAGGCGGCCGCCGGGCCGGACACCAGCGCGGTCAGCTGCGCCGCCTCGGCCATCTTGTTGTTGCCGGATACCGTCACGCGCAGGTACGGGATGTTGCGCTGCGCCAGCAAGGCGGCCACGCGGGCGGATGCTTGCGGCGACACCGTGCTGGTATCGATATACAGCGTGCCGGGCGCGGCCAGCTCCGCCACTTGCGCGCCCACGGCCTCGAAGGCCGCGTCGTGCGGCAGCGAGCTGAACACAACGTCCTTGCCGGCGGTTGCCTGCGCGAGCGAGCCGGTCGTCTTCAGCCCGGCCTGGCGCGCGGTTTCCAGCACGGCGGGCGACAGGTCGAAGCCTTCGACAGCGTGCCCGGCGGCGGCCAGGTGACGCCCCATGGGCAAGCCCATCTTGCCGATTCCGATAAAGCCGATTTGCATTGTTTGTCTCCGGTGTGTTGTGCGTTATGCGTTGTGCATTGTGTGTTTGCGGGCCCGCGGGCCCGCTCAGTCGGGGCGCACGCCTTCAAAGGCGGCCTGCAGCAATTCGCGAATCGGCGCACGCTCGATCGGGCGCGGATTCCAGTACGGGTTGGCCAAGGCGATATCCGCGGCGCGGTCCAGGTCCTCGGCCTTCATGCCGATATCGCGCAGCGCTGTGGCCGCGCCATGGCGGGCGGCCAGGTCGTAAAGCGCCGCGGCGGCGGAGATGCCTTCGCCGCCCATGGCCCGGCGGATCCGCGCCATGGCATCCGGCGCGGCCAAGGCGTTATAGGCCATGGCGTGCGGCAGCACCGCCGTGTGCGTCTCGGCATGGGGCAGGTTGAAACTGCCGCCCAGCGTATGGCACAGCTTGTGGTGCAGCGCCATGCCGACGCTGCCCAGCACAGTGCCGCACAGCCATGCGCCGTAGAGGCAATCGGCGCGGGCATCCAGGTCGGTGGGCGCCGCGAACACGCGGGGAATGCCGCTGGCCAGCGCCCGGATGCCCTCCTGCGCCATCAGCGACGTCACCGGGTTGGCATCCTCGGCGTACAGCCCCTCGGCGGCGTGGGCGATGGCGTTCAGGCCGCTGGTCACGCTCAAGGCCACCGGCAGGCCCACGGTCAGCGCCGGATCGTAGATCACGGTGCGCGGCAGCACGCGCGGGTCGCGGCCGGTTTTCTTCAGGCCGGCGTCGGTGAGGCCGTAGATCGGCGTCATCTCGGACCCGGCGTAGGTGGTGGGAATCGCCAGGATCGGCAGGCCGGAGGTCAGCGCGATGGCTTTGCCCAACCCCGTGGTCGACCCGCCGCCAAGGGCGATCATGCAATCCGCGCCCACTTCCTGCGCGTGCGCAATCGCCGCGCGGGCGGATTCCACCGGCACGTGCATCACCGCGCCAGGATAAATGCCGGCGGACAACGGCCCGAGCGCGTCGGACAACCGCGTGGCATCTTCGGCCTGGTTGGGCGTGCACAGCACCAGCGCCCGCCCGGCACCCAGCCGTTCCAGTTCCTGCCCCACCTGGCTCAGGGTGCCCACGCCAAACAGCACGCGCGTGGGCTGGGCCACGTATAAAAATGACGTTGGCATGGCTTTGTCTTCCTCCGCAAGGATCGGGATCTCTACCCGCTTGTCGTGTGTCTTGTCCGGCGCTTGTGGCCTTGCGCAGCCATAAACCACAGCCAGCGGACGCGCCAGTGCACGTTAGCCTTCCGCCGGGCGGAAAGAAATGCCGGGATGGGAAAACACTCTTGACGCACGCGGAAGAATTCACGCCTTTTCCTTTTACTAACGGATGTCGCGCGGCGCCGGATTCGGTGCTAGCTTCCGGGCTGGACTAGCGCACTTTTCGATTCTGTCCGGCCAGCGCTGTCCCTTCTGCCATTCCACCCCTTGCGCAAAGCGAATACCGTGAAACTCCGAACCGCCACGCTCGCCGTCTCCGCCATTCTCTCCGTGGTGCTCGTGGCCCTTGCCGCGGCACTGGCCGCAGGTGGCCCGACCCGGCCAAAGCCGATGCTGAGCATCAGCGATCCGTTCAAGGACGTGGATTTCTCTGCGCTGGCGGCCCCCGCCCATTACGCGGCACGCGATGGCGCGCAGCTTACCTACCGCCGCTATCCCCCCGCCGGCGGCCTGCCCAGCCGGGGCAGCGTGGTATTGGTGCATGGCTCCTCGGCCAACAGCCAGAGCATGCATCCGCTTGCACAGCGCTTCGCGCAGGCCGGCTTCACGGCCTACGCCCTGGATATGCGCGGCCACGGGGCCTCCGGCCCGCGTGGCGACATTGCCTACATCGGGCAGCTCGATGACGACCTGGAAGACTTTGTGAGCACCGTCCAGCCCGCCGGCCCGAAGACGCTGGTGGGATTTTCGTCGGGCGGCGGCTTTGCGCTGCGCGTGGCCGGCGGCGCGCGCCAGGCCCTGTTCGACAACTACCTGTTCATGGCGCCCTATACGAACCGCCGCGCGCCCACGTTCCGCCCCGATGCCGGCGGCTGGGTCTCGGTCGGCGTGCCGCGCGTGATCGCGCTCACGCTGCTGAACCGGGTCGGCATCACCGCCTTCAACCACTTGCCCGTACTGGCCTTTGCCATCAACGACGCACCGCGCGCCGAACTGACGCCGTCCTATTCCTATGCGCTGGCGACGAATTTCCAGCCCGATGAGGACTACCAGCGCAATATTCGCGAAATCCACAAGCCGGCGGCGATACTGGCCGGGCAGGACGATGAAGTGTTTGTCGCCGCCAGGTTTGCACAGGTGTTCGCCGACGCGGGCCGCCCGGATATTCCGGTAACGCTGGTGCCCGGCACCGGCCACATCATGCTCACGGTGTCACCGGCCGCCCGCGCGGCAGCGGTGCAGGCCGTGGAGCGGCTGGATGGCTTGGCCGGGAAATGACTGGCATGGCAGCGCCGGGCCGCGAGGAGAAAAAGCGGCTGGCGGCAATGGATGCCATCGCTCGCTCTGCGCGGCGATAGGCGTGCTCTCGCTCGTTTGAGTTATTTGAGTTGATAGGGAATCCGCACACCAGGCTCGCTGGCTGAGAAATCTTTGGTATTGCGTGTGACCAGCAACATGGAATGCGCTTGCGCCGACGCCCAGATAAGCGCGTCAGGCAGCTTGATTCTAGCGGTTTTCCGGATCTGGACTGCGCGGCGCATCTCGATCATGGCCTCTTCGATTCCGTTCAAGTGGTCAATCAGGATATTGGTGTCGAAGAGCGCGTTCACCACGCCTCCCGCAGCTTTTGCTGATACGCAAGGCCATCCATCTCGCGGTGCTTCCAACCGGCACGGCAAACCGGACCGGACCGGAACACGGTGGCACTGGAAACCGGGCTGGGGCGCAGGGCTTCGCGACCGGCAAGGCATCTGCTCCGGCCCGAACAGGCCTCTTCTGCTCCTGTTCGGCGCGCGCAAGGGGCGCTAGCCTCATGGCTACCCACAAGCCCCTCGCCGGCGGGGCGAACTCCCCCCTCCCCGCACGGCACACCTGGAAGTGCTTCATGTATGTGTATGACACCGTCGACCAGCAACTGGTCGACCAGCGCGTTGCGCAGTTCAGCGGCCAGACCGAACGGTTTCTCACCGGCCAGCTCACCGAGGACGAGTTCCGCGTGCTGCGGCTGCAGAACGGCCTCTACATCCAGCGGCATGCGCCCATGCTGCGCGTGGCGATCCCCTACGGCATGCTGGTGTCGCGGCAACTGCGCAAGCTGGCCGAGATAGCGCGCCGCTTTGACCGCGGCTACGGGCACTTCAGCACGCGGCAGAACATGCAGTTCAACTGGCCGCGCCTGGAAGACGCCCCCGCTATCCTGGCTGAGCTGGCGACCGTGCAGATGCACGCCATCCAGACCAGCGGCAATTGCATCCGCAACACCACCACCGACCACTTCGCCGGGCTGGCGCCGGATGAGATCGTGAACCCCCTGGTGTGGTGCGAGATCATCCGCCAGTGGTCGATGCTGCACCCCGAGTTTGCCTTCCTGCCGCGCAAGTTCAAGATCGCGGTGAGCGGCGCCACCACGGACCGCGCAGCGGTGGGCGTGCACGATATCGGCCTGCAGGCCGTGGAGCGCGATGGTGAGCTTGGCTTCCGCGTGTGGGTGGGCGGCGGCATGGGCCGCACGCCCATGGTCGGCAAGCTGATCAATGCCTTCGTGCACTGGTCCGACCTGCTCACCTACCTGCAGGCCACGCTACGCGTCTACAACCTGCACGGCCGGCGCGACAACAAGTACAAGGCGCGCATCAAGATCCTGGTCAAGGACCTGACGCCGGGCGTGTTCGCGCAACAAGTGGACGAGCAATGGCAGCGGATCCGCGGCGGCCCGGATACGGTCAGCGCGGACTTCGTGGCCGGCGTGGCGGGCCGCTTCACCATGCCGGACTATGACCCCGCGGCGGCGGACGAGGCCGGCCCGGATCCCGAACTGGCGGCGGCGCATCCGCGCTTTGCCCGCTGGCTGCGCAGCAACGTGCATGCGCATCGCGTGCCCGGCTACGCCGCCGTGACCGTCTCGCTGAAGGCCACCGGCATGCCGCCCGGCGACATCACCGCCGACCAGATGGATGCGGTGGCGGACCTGGCGGAGCGCTTCGGCTTTGGCGAGCTGCGGGTCTCGCACGAGCAGAACCTGATCCTGGCCGACGTGCGCCGGGGCGCGCTCTTTGCGCTCTGGCAGGCGCTGGACGCGCTGAACCTGGCCACCGCCAACATCGGCCTGCTCACCAATATCATTGCCTGCCCGGGCGGGGATTTCTGCTCGCTGGCCAACGCGGTGTCGATTCCGCTGGCCGAGGCCATCCAGCGCCGCTTCGACGACCTGGACTACCTGTTCGAGATCGGCGAGCTGGACCTGAACATCTCCGGCTGCATCAACTCCTGCGGGCACCATCACGTGGGCCACATCGGCGTCCTTGGCGTGGACAAGGCTGGCGAGGAGTGGTACCAGGTGACCATCGGCGGGCGCCAGAACGGCGCGGCCGGCCATGCGCTGCTGGACCAGCACAAGGGCGGCGGCGCGGCGATCGGCCGCATCATCGGCCCGTCGTTCGCGCGCGATGAAATCCCGGATGTGGTGGCGCTGCTGATCGATACCTACCTGTCCCTGCGCGACAGCGAGGCGGAGCGGTTTATCGACGTGGTGGAGCGGGTTGGCCCGGAGCCCTTCAAGCAGGCGGTCTACCAGGACCCGAGGATTGTCGCGCGGCGGCAGCAAGCGGAGCAAGCCCGTGCCTGATCTCCAATCATTGCCACCGCTGAACAATGTGATTCGCAACGGCCAGCTTGAAGCGGACATCTGGCGCGCCTTCGTGCCGGACGAGAACGCGCCAGCATTGGCATCGGCAACACACGCGCTGCCGCCGGACGAAAACGGCTGGCTGGTCACCCTTGCCACATGGCGGGCAGCACGCAATGCCCTGCGCCTGCGCCGCCACCCGGTGGCCGTGTACCTCGGCCCGGATGCGGACCCTGAAGACCTGCTTGAGGCGGGCACCGCCACCATCGACGCCACCGGCATCGCGCACCTGGCGATCGACTTCCCGGTTTATACCGACGGGCGCGGCTATTCGCTGGCGCAGATGCTGCGCACGCAATATGGCTGGGGCGGCGAGCTGCGCGCGGTGGGCGACGTGATGATCGATACCGTGCACTACATGGCGCGCTGCGGCTTTGACGCCTTCGCCGTCAAGCCGAGCCACAACCCGCAGGCCGCGCTGGCGGCGCTAGGGACGTTCACGGTGCACTACCAGAAGACGTACCCGGCGGCGGCGCCGGCTATTTTGGCAACCAGCCGTCCAGCAATGCGTTGACTGGCTCGTGGGCCTCGTACTGGACCCAGTGGCCCGCGTTGGCAATGACACGGCCTTCGCGGCGCGGGCTGTCCTGGGTCATTGCCGCGATGGCCGGGACAGGATCCGCCGTGACGTCGTGCTCGCCCCAGGCCAGCAGCACCTCGCCGCCGAAGCGATCCAGCGCGCCGCGCAGGTCGCCGGATCGGGAGATGGTCTTGCTGCGAAAGCGCGTGAGGCGGCATGACTCGGTGTGCGCGTACATGGCCATGGCATCGATCTTGGCCGGGTCAGCCAGCATGAACGCCTCCAGGTTGTAGCGCATGGACAGCGCCAGGGCCTCGGCGTCCCCGGCCTTGCGCCAGTCCACCAGCGCGCGCTGCTGGCGGCGGATGCCGCCATGGCCGCCTGAGCCCATCAGCGCCAGCCGGCGCACGGTGCCGAGCGACGCGGCCACGTTAGCGGCCACCAGCCCGCCAAAGGAGAAGCCGGCCAGGCTGAGGGCCTTGTCGCAGCCGGGCAACTGCCTGATGCCCTTGACAAGCGTGCCGGTCATCACCGAAAGATCGCTGGCGATATCGTCCGACTCGCCAAACCCCGGCATGTCCGGCGCCCACACCGTGCGGTGCGCGGCCAGCGCCTCGATATTGCGCACCCAGTGCAGCCAGCTCCCATGCCCGCCGTGCAGCAGGACCACGGGTTGCCCCTCGCCAAAGCGGCGCCAGACCATGCGGCAGCCATCGGCATCGGTGACGATCCGTTCGGATTGTTGCAACAGGGCGGCCGCCTGCGCTTCGGGTCGGGCTGAAGCGACAGGCGTTTTGAGGTTTATCCGGGTCATTGGCATGAGCGCGCGCCGCCTGGCCTTCGGGCGCGGCGATCTGCCTCGGCGCACCTGGGGATGCCGGACGCGCGAAAGACGGTTCCGATTCCGGATCATAGCGAATTCCGGCTGGTCCGTCCCTGGCCTCAGCTGCGTGCAAGGACCGAGTCGCCGCTGGCCGGCGCACGCGCCAGCTTCGGGATATGCCCCTTGACCGCAAGCAGCGCCACCAGCACGGCGGCCATCGCCGCGCCGAGCATGCCGAGGTAGGACGACGCGCCGCCCGCGGTAATCACCGCCGCACCCGCGAAGGCGCTGAGGATGGCCCCGAGGCGCCCAAAGGCCAGCGCCGACGCCGTGCCGGTGGCCCGCACTGCCGTGGGGTACACGAAGGCACACAGCGCGTACATGGTCGACTGCACCGCATTGACGAACATGCCGTGCACGCCCAGGCCAACGATCAGCAACCCCGTACTGTGGCGAACATCCACGCCTTGCAGCAACAGCGCGCTGGCCGCCCCGCCGGCGCAACAGATCGCCAGCGGCCAGCGCGAGCCGAAGCGTGCGATGGCCACCGCACAGCACAGCGCGCCGATGACACCGCCAAGGTTGTAGGCGGTCAGGCCGGAACCCGCGACCGCCACGTTCAGCCCCTCCGACGCCAGCATGGTCGGCAGCCAGCTAAAGGCGCTGTAGACGGCCAGCAGGCACATGAAGAATGCGCACCAGATCGCCAGCGTGTCGCGCGCCTGCCCGGGCGCGAACAGCGCGCCGAAGCCCTTGCGGCTTTCCGCGCCGCGCTCGGCCAGGTCGGTGAAGACGGCGTCCACCGGCAGCGGCCTGGACATGCGGCCGAGCAGCCGGCGCAGTTCGTCCCACCGGTGCGCGCGGCGCACCAGGAAGCGCGGCGACTCGGGCAGGACCAGCATCAGCAGCACGCCCAGGCCCAGCGGCAGGGCGCCGCCGATAAAGAACAAGCCGCGCCAGCCATAGGCCGGCAAGACCACGCTGGCAAACAGGCCGGCCAGCATGCCGCCCAGCGGCACGCAGACGATGGTGGCCGTCACCGCCAGCGTGCGGCTGCGTGCCGGGGTGAACTCGGCCGTCATGGTGGTGGAGCTTGGCAAAGCGCCGCCGATGCCAAGCCCGGCGATCAGGCGCAGCATGGCGATCGTCGTCGTGTCCGGGGCGAAGCCGATGGCGCAGGTGGCCGCGCCGAACAGGAAGACGCTGCCGATCACGGCCCACCTGCGCCCGAAGCGGTCCGCCAACAGGCCCGCGCACGCGCTGCCGATGCCCATGCCCACCAGCCCGGCCGCCACCGCGGGCGCGAAGGCGCTGCGGGTGATGCCCCACTCCTTGATCAGCACGGGAATCGCGAAGCCGATCAACTGGCCATCGAAGCCGTCCATCACGATGGACAGCGCCGCCAGCATCACGACGATCTTCTGCATGGTCGTGTAAGGGCCGTCATCGAGCACGCTGCCCACGTCGACGGGCGTGCCGGCTTGCCGCAGGTTCGCGCTCATGCTTGCGCTCCATGGCGATGCGCACCGGGCGCTTGCGCCGCGCCGGCCGGAATCGTGGCCAGACGGCGCCTGCGCCGCGCGATGGAAATGCGGCCCGCGGCAATGGCGCGGAACAGATGCGTATTCCTATGCGTATTCATGCGTGTCTCCTGTCGATGGGCGCTTTGGCCGGGGCCAGCGCTTTTTTGTCTTGCGTCTTGCGTCTTGAGGCCACGGCGTGCCGTGGCTCAGTGCTGCCGCAGCGGGCTGGCGCCCTGCCCGCCGTTTGCCGCCCGGGCTTCGATCAGCCGGACGAGTTGCAGCAGGCTCTCGGTGCACGGCACCGGCACCCCGTGGCGCCGCGCCGCGGCCACCACGGCGCCGTTGATCGCATCGATCTCGGTGCGCCGGGCGGCAAGGATGTCCTGCAGCATCGAAGGCTTGTGGCCGATGTGGTGGCCGATGGCGTGCAACACGTTGGCGCCGACCTTGTCCGCATCGACAGCCACGCCCTGGCTCCTTGCCACGGCCAGCACCTCTGCCACCACGGACAAGGCGAGCGCGGTGCCATCCGGGATGTTGCCCAGCTGGTCCACGGTGCTGCCAGTGACCGCGCACAGGGGGTTCAGCGCGGCGTTGAATGCCACCTTCTCCCAGATCGCGGCCCACACATCCGCATCGGCGTGGCAGTGCAGCCCGGCGCGCGCCAGCGCCGCCGCCGTCACCGCCACGGCGGGCCGGTCCACGCCATCGGCGCTCATCATCCGGATCCCGCCCTCGCCGTGCGAATGCACGTGCCCGGGGCCAGCCAGGTCGGCCGGCCATGTGGTGACGCCGATCAGGAGCCGCTGCGCCGGCACGAATTCGGAAATCGCATCGACGCTGCCCAGGCCGTTTTGCAACGTCAGCACAATCGTGTCCGGCCCCAGCAGGTGCCCCACGCCCGTCATCGCGGCGCGCGTGTGCATGGATTTGGTGAAGACGATCAGCAGATCGGGGATGGTGTCCGCCTGTTCGGGGCGCACCGCCCGCATGCCGTGGACCCGCCGGTCCGCCTCATCGGTCTGCAGGCGCAGGCCGAAGCGGCGGATCGCTTCGAGATGCGCGTCGTTGATATCGATCAAGGTGACGATATGGCCCGCTTGGGCAAGGCGTGCGCCAAACAGCGAGCCCATGGCCCCGGCCCCGAGAATTGCGATTCTGATCATAGGCGTCGCCGCGATCCGGCGCTGGTTGGATGGCGTTGTCTGGGCGTGGCGGCAATCCGGCCGCCTGCGGCCTAGAACGGATAGTGGCGCGGCGTCGTCTGCACGGTGACCCAGCGCAGGTCAGTGAACTCGGCAATGCCGGCCTGCCCGCCAAAGTGGCCAAACCCGCTGTTCTTCACGCCGCCGAAGGGCATCTGCGCCTCGTCGTGCACCGTCGGGCCATTGATATGGCAGATGCCGGATTGAATGCGCCTGGCCACGTTCATGGCCCGCGCCACATCGCGGCTGAACACGGCCGACGACAGCCCGTACTCGTTGTCGTTGGCGCAGGCGATGGCCTCGGCGTCGCCGCTGACGCGCACGATGGGCTTGACCGGGCCGAACGACTCTTCCACATAGATCCGCATCCGCGGCGTGACGTGATCGAGCAGCGTGGCCGGCATCAGGGTGCTGTCCGCCTTGCCGCCGCACAAGAGCTTCGCGCCCTTGGCCAAGGCATCGTCGATCAGGGCGTTGCAGCGCGCAACCGTGCTCATGTCCACCACGGAGCCCAGCACCACCGGCCCCTTGCGCGGATCGCCCAGCGGCAGCGCGCTGGCCTTGGCCGCCAGTTGCGCGACAAAGGCGTCTGCGATCTTGTTGTCGACGATGATGCGCTCGGTCGACATGCAGATCTGGCCGGAATTGGCAAACGCGCCAAAGGCGGCGCCGGCGACGGCGGCATCGATATCGGCATCGTCCAGCACCAGCAACGGGGCCTTGCCGCCGAGCTCGAGCACCACCGGCTTCAAGTGCCTGGCACAGCTAGCGGCGATGACCTTGCCCACGCGCGTGGAGCCGGTGAAGTTCACGCGCCGTACCGCCGGATGGGCGATCATGGCTTCCACCAGTTCGCCCGCATCGGCCGGCGCATTGGTGACGAAGTTCACCACGCCCCTGGGCAGGCCGGCCTCCTGCAAGGCTTCGATGATCAACCCGTGCGTGGCCGGACAGATCTCCGACCCCTTCAGCACGACGGTATTGCCGCAGGCCAGCGGCAAGGCGATGGCGCGCACGGCCAGGATGACCGGGGCGTTCCAGGGCGCCATGCCGAGGACCACGCCGGCCGGCTGGCGCACGCCCATGGCCAGGCTGCCCGGCACGTCCGACGGAATGACCTCGCCATGGATCTGCGTGGTCAGGCTGGCCGCTTCAAGCAGGCCGGCCGCGGCCAGGTGCACGTTGAAGCCGGCCCACATGGCGGAGGCGCCGGTCTCGGCGGCCATCGCGGCAGCAAAGGCTTCGCGGCGGGCTTCCAGCGCATGCGCGGCCTTGGTCAGCAGCGCGCGGCGCTCGCTCGGGCCGATGGCGGCCCAGGCGTCAAAGGCCGCCGCGGCGGCGTCCACCGCCGACAGCGCATCGGCGACCGTCGCGGCCGGGGCAATCGTGGCTACCTCGCCGTCCAGGGGATTGCGGCGCGCGAAGGTGGCGCCGTTGCCTGCCTGGCGTTGTTGGCCGTCGATCAGCAATGAAATTTTCTGCATTCTTGTCTCCTTTGTTTTGCTTGCCTGCGGTTTGCTTGCCTGCGGCTCAGGCAACCTCGACTTCGACCAGCGTCGGTACCTGCGAGCGCAACCCGTCGGCTAGCGCATCGCGCAGCCGAGCAGCGTCCCGCACGCGCGTGCCTTCACAGCCCATGCCTTGCGCCAGCGCCACGAAATCGATCCCTGGCAGGTCCGTGCCCTGCACCGGATCGGCCGGGGCAAAGCCAAATTCCGGCGCGAAGTCCTGCAGCGCGGCGTAGCGCGCGTTGTTGAGGATCACGAAGGTGATCGGCAGCTTGAGCTGGACCGCGCTCCAGATGGCCTGGATCGAGTACATGCTGGAGCCGTCGCCGATCAGCGCGATGACGCGTGCCCCCGGCCGCGCCAGCGCCACGCCAACGGCAGCGGGCATGCCGTAGCCCAGGCCGCCGCTGTCCATGGTGTAGAAGGTGCCGCTTTGCGTGAACGGCAGGTAGCCCTGCATGACGGGACGCGCGCTGGGCGCTTCTTCCACCACGATGTCGGCGGCGTCGCGCACCTCGGCCAGGGTCTGGAGCACATAGGCGGTGGACATCAGCCGCGTCGGTTCCGCATGCGAGCGCGGCTGGCGCGGGGCAGGCAACGGGCGCGCCCTGGGCGCGGGCCGCGCCAGCAGGTCAAGCACGCCGAGCCGGATATTGCCCACCACCGATGCGCCCACCGGCGTCCAGGCCGCGATGGCGGGATCGTCGATCAGCTGATACAGCGTGGCGCCCTCCGGCACGTGGGGCCCAGCGCCTTCCACATGGTAGGTAAAGGCCGGCGCGCCCAGCACCAGGATCAGGTCGTGCCCGCCCAGCAGGCCGACGATCTTCTCGCGCATGGCGGGCAGGAAACCGGCGAACAGGCGATGGTCTTCCGGGAACGCGCAGCGCCCGGACATCGGCGCCACGTAGACGCGCGCATTGTGCATCTCGGCCAGGCGCACCACGTCGTCCCATGCGCCGGCGCGGTCGACCTGCCCGCCGACGACAAAAGCAGGCCGCTCGCAGGCATCCAGCGCCACGCCGACGCGCGCAATCGCCTCCGGGTCCGGCCGCACCGTATGGCTCACCGTGCGCGCGGCCACCCGCTCCGCCGGCTGGTCCCAGTCGTCCACCGGGATCGAGACCAGCACGGGGCCGCGCGGCTCCTGCATCGCCACGTAATAGGCACGTGCGATGGCCAGCGGCACATCCGCGGCGCGCGCCGGCTCGATGCTCCACTTGACGTAGGGCTTGGCCAGCTCGGTGGCCTGGGTAGACGACAGGAAGGGATCGAACGGCAGGATCGAGCGCGCCTGCTGGCCCGCCGTGACGATCATCGGCGTGCGGTTCTTGAACGCGGTGAAGATATTGCCCATGGCGTTGCCCACGCCAGCCGCCGAATGCAGGTTGACCAGCGACGCATTGCGGCTGGCCTGCGCAAAGCCATCAGCCATGCCCACCACCACCGCCTCCTGCAGCCCGAGCACATAGCGGAAGTCAGCGGGGAAATCCCGGAACATCGGCAACTCCGTCGAGCCGGGATTGGCAAACACCGAAGTGATGCCAAGCTGGCGCAGCAGGTCGATCACGGCGTCGCGCACGGTGCTGGTTGCGTTGCGCGCGGCGCCCGCCGCGGTTGTCGTGCTACCGGTCATGCAAATCTCTCCCGTCGATGTATTCGGTGGAACGCCTGGCCCAAGGCCAGCGCGTGCTTGGTGTGCAAAGTAGCGCAAAGTATGCGAGCCCGACCCTTAATTGAATATTGCCTTCTTGGTCAAAAGGCATTACTTTTGCGCATGACTTTCGATCTGCGCCAGCTCAAGGCCTTCACCACCGTCGTTGCCAGCGGCAGCCTGGGCCGGGCCGCCGACGCGCTGCACGTGACCCAGCCTGCCCTGAGCCGCACCATCAAGCGGCTGGAGGACGAGCTTGGCGCGCCGCTGTTCGAGCGGCACGCCAAAGGCATGCTGCTCACCGCGGTGGGCAGCGCCCTGCTCCCCCATGCCACGCTGCTGCAGCGCGAGGCCGAGCACGCGCGCGAGGAGATCGATGCCATGCGCGGCCTGGCCAAGGGCACCATCAAGGTGGGCGCGGTGGGCAGCATCGCCAGCATGGTGCTGCCGCTGGCGGTTGGCCGGGTCACCAAGGCGTGGCCGAACCTGCGCGTGGAGATTACGGAGGGCGTGTGGGACCGGCTGGCGCAAAGCCTGATCCGGCATGAGATCGACCTGGCGCTCAGCATCTGCGCGCCGGACACTGACGAGATCGAGGCCATTGCCGACTGCCGGTGGGAGGACCGCAGCTACGTGGTGGCAGCGCCGGGCCACCCGCTGCGGCGCAAGCCGGCACTGACCCTGGCCGATACCCTTGACCAGCAATGGGCCATCCCGCCCCGGGGCACCGGGCCATTCGAGCACATGCGGCAGGTGTTTGCGGCGCAGGGCCTGGGCCTGCCAAACATCGTGGTGGAGACGCGTTCGGTGACCGCGCTGAAGAGCCTGGTCGCGCAATCCGGCTTTCTGAGCTGGATGGCCGAGCCGATGGTCGAGGCTGAGCGCAAGGCCGGCGTGATCGACATTCTGGACATTCCCGGCGGGGTCGGCACGCGTACGCTGACGGCCTTCCGGCGGCGCCAGGGCATCCTGCCCGGCCCCGCCGTCAAGCTGCTGGAAGCACTGCGCCAGCTGACCGCGGCTTGATGAGGCTTGATGGGGGGTGATGGGGGGGTGATGATGGCTGCCGGCATGGGAGCCGGCAACCGGTCGCCAGTTAAATCGACGCCAGGGAAATCACCTCGGCAAGGTGCCTTCTTTCGCAAGCCATCTCATCGGCCACGATCTCCGCCATCGCCGCCAGGCTGGCCTGGACGATGGCCGCGGCATCGACCTCGAAATAGCGCCGCAGCGCAGCCCGCGAATCGCTGCGCCCGAAGCCATCGGTGCCCAGCGTCACATAGCGCCGCCCCGGCGGGACAAAGGCACGCACCAGCTCCGGCAGCGCGCGCACATAGTCGGTGGCCGCGACAATCGGGCCGCTGCCCGCCCCGAGCTGCCGCCCGAACCAGCTATCGATGGCCGGAACCTCGCCATGGCGCCACAGGCGTTCGCGCTCCACCCCTTCACGCGCCAGCTCGATGTAGCTGGTCACGCTCCAGACATCGGCGGCAATGCCATGCACCTGCTCGAGCTGGCGCGCTGCCTTCAGGACTTCGCCCATGATGGCGCCGCTGCCGAACAACTGCACGCGGTGCTCGCACGCCGCGCCGCGCCGCAGCAGGTACATGCCCCGCACCACGCCTTCGTGCGCTTGGGCCGGCAGGCTCGGATTCTCGACGCTTTCATTGGTGACGGTGACATAGTAGAACTCGTCGGCCTGTTCGCTGACCATGCGCCGCATGCCGTGGTCGACAATGACCGCCAGCTCCCCCGCGAAGGCCGGATCGTAGGCGCGGCAGTTGGGAATGGTCGAAGCCGCCAGGTGGCTCGTGCCGTCCTGGTGCTGCAGGCCCTCGCCCCCCAGGGTGGTACGCCCCGAGGTGGCGCCGATCAGGAACCCGCGTGCGCGCTGGTCGGCCGCCGCCCAGATCAAATCGCCCACGCGCTGGAAGCCGAACATGCTGTAGTAGATATAAAACGGCAGCATGGTGGTGCCGTGCGTGGCGTAACTGGTGGCCGCCGCGGTCCACGAGGACAGCGCGCCGGCCTCCGTGATGCCCTCCTCCAGGATCTGGCCATCCTTGACTTCCCGGTACGACAGCATCGAAGCCGAATCCTCCGGCTGGTAAAGCTGGCCGAACGGCGCGTAGATGCCGACCTGGCGGAACAGGTTCGCCATGCCGAACGTCCGCGCTTCGTCGGCGACGATCGGGACGATCCGCGGCCCCAGCACAGGATCCTTGAGCAAGGCGCCCAGGTACCGTACCAGGGCCATGGTGGAGCTCATGGCCTTGCCATCGGCATGCAGGGCGAACGCGGCGGTCTTGTCCAGCCCGGGCACCGGCAACGGCCCGGCGCCGGCATGGCGCGCGGGAAGATAGCCGCCGAGGGCGGCGCGCCTGGCCTGCAGGTAGCGCATCTCGGGGCTGTCCTGCGCCGGGCGGTAGAACGCGGCCTGGGCCACCTGTTCGTCGGTCAGCGGCAACTGGAAGCGGTCCCTGAACGCGAGCAGATCCTCCGGGCCGAGCTTCTTTTGCTGGTGCGTGGTCATCCGGCCTTGCGCGATAGCGCCCATGCCGTAGCCTTTCATGGTCTTGGCCAGCACCACGCAGGGACGCCCATTGCGCCTGGCGGCTTCGGCAAATGCCGCGTAGATCTTCGCCGGGTCATGCCCGCCCCGGCGCAGGCCGTCGATTTCGTCGTTGGAGAGATGCGCCACCAGCGAGCGCAGCGCCGGCGTCTTGCTGAAGAAGTGCTCGCGGTTGAACGCGCCATCGTTGGCCGATAGCGTCTGGAATTCGCCATCCACGGTCTGCGCGAACGCGCGGCTGATGGCGTGATCGTGGTCACGCGCCAGCAGCGCGTCCCACTCCGATCCCCACAAGCACTTGACGACATGCCATCCCGCCCCCGCGAACAAGGCCTCGAGCTCATCGACAATGCGCCCGTTGCCGCGCACCGGCCCGTCCAGGCGCTGGAGATTGCAGTTGATGACGAACGTGCAGTTATCCAGCTTTTCCCGGGCGGCCAGCGTGAGCGCGGCGATCGACTCCGGCTCGTCCATCTCGCCATCGCCGAAGAAGCCCCAGACCCGGCGCTCGCTGGTCGCTTTCAGGCCCCGGTTTTCCAGGTAGCGCATGAAACGCGCCTGGTAGATGGCGTTGAGCGGGCCAATGCCCATCGAGCCGGTGGGGAATTGCCAGAAGTCCGGCATCAGGTAGGGATGCGGGTAAGAACTCAGGCCGCGAATCCCCTTGCCTTCGGCAACGATCTCTTGCCGGTAGTGGCAAAGCGATGCTTCGTCCAGCCGGCCTTCCAGGAAGGCACGCGCATAGACGCCAGGCGCCGAATGCGGCTGGAAGAAGACAAGGTCCCCGCCTTGCGCGGCATCAGGGCCGCGAAAGAAATGCTGATAGCCCACCTCGAACAAATCCGCCGCCGAGGCATAGCTCGCGATGTGGCCGCCAAGCTCGCCATGCGCCTGGTTGGCGCGCACCACCATGGCGAGCGCGTTCCAGCGCAGGATCGCCGACAGGCGCTGCTCCATCGCCAGGTCGCCCGGATAGGCCGGTTGCGCTTGGACCGGGATCGTGTTCAGGTAGGGCGTTACCTGTGCCGGCCGCCACCGCAACCGATGCTTGCCAGCATGCGCCAGCAACGCATCCAGGATGGCGCAGGCGCGCTCCTTGCCCTGCTCCGGGCCCCAGGCCGACAACACGCCGTCGAGCGCGTCGCACCACTCCTGCAACTCCTGCGGATCCGCCTGCACAACCGGATCGCTCGCCAGGATGGAACCGAATCGGTCACGAGATGCCATCTTGATACGCTCCCGCCGGCAACCGCCCGGCTCAATTTGCCTGGATACCGGCCTTCTGGGCAATGGCCCGCATGCGCGGCAAGTCCTTGTCGATCATGGCGCTGACCTGTTCCGGCGTTGCATAGGAGGGCTCCAGGCCGTTGGCTACCAGTTTTTCCTGGATCTCATGGTCTTTCATGGTCTGCGCCAGGGCCTTCTCCAGCCGTGACTTGACGTCGGGCGGCAAGCCACGCGGGGCCGCGATCGCCACCCATGAATCCGCATCGAAACCGGGGAAGCCGGATTCCGCGACGGTGGGCACCTCCGGCAGCAGCGTCGCGCGCCTGGCGCCTGCCACCGCGATCACCTTGATCTTGCCGCTCTTGATATGCGGCAGGGATGCCGCGATGGTGTCGACCGAGAACGGAATCTGCCCGCCGATCAGGTCGGCAATGGCTGGGGCGCTGCCTTTGTAGGGAATATGCTGGAGCTGCATGCCGGTGGCGCCCAGGATCATCTCGCCCGCGAAGTGGCCGGTGGTGCCATTGCCGAACGAGCCATAGGCGTATTTGCCCGGCGCGGCCTTCACCGCCGCCATCATCTGCTTGAGGTTGTCCACCTGGACATCGCGATTCGCCAGCAGGATCAGGGGCACGCGCGCGACCAGGCCGATGGGCTCGAAGCTCTTCACGGGATCGTAGGGCAGGTTGGCGTTGATGGCGGGGTTGACCGTGAAGGTCGAGCCGGAACTGATGAACAGCGTATAGCCGTCAGGCGCGGCCTTTGCCACGTAGCCGGCGCCAACGATGGTGCCGGCGCCCGCGCGGTTCTCGATGACCACGGGCTGGCCCAGACGCTCGCCCAGCTTCTTGCCAACCAATCGTCCCATGATGTCTACCGCCCCGCCCGGCGGAAACGGCACAACCAGCACGACCGGCCTGGCGGGATATCCCTGGGGCTGCGCATGCGCGGCGCACATGGCGATGCCCAACAGCGACAGCGCCTTCACCGCCATCGAAACGCTTCGTGAAACGACGTTCATGCGCGACTCCTGTGATTGAGCGACGGGGGACAAACGGGGAGCAAACAATGAGGAGCAAAAAGAGACGAGGGCTTTGCCGGACAAGCGAGCCCTGATGCCGGCGTTACGCCACCGGCATCAGGGGGCAGCCAAGCGCGCGGGATCAGCCGTTCCGGAACAGGAAGCTATAAGCGCTCAGCGCCGGGGCGCCGCCCAGGTGGGCGTAGAGCACCTTGGCGCCTTCCGGAAATTCGCCGCGGCGGACCAGGTCGATCATGCCCTGCATCGATTTCCCTTCGTAGACCGGGTCGGTCATCATGCCTTCGAGCTTGGCACTCATCCGGATGGCTTCGAGCGTCTCTTCGGAAGGCAAGCCATACTCCGGCCCGCCGTAGCGCGTGTCGAGCACCACGTCTTCGTCGGTGATATCGCGGCCGAGGTCAACCAGATGCGCGGTGTTGCGGGCAATGCGCAGGATCTGCGCCCGGGTCTGCGCCGGCTTGGCCGATGCGTCGATGCCGATCACGCGGTTGGCCCGGCCATCGGCGGCAAAGCCGACCACCATGCCAGCCTGCGTGCTGCCGGTCACCGAGCAGACCACGACGTAGTCGAACTTGAAGCCGAGCTCGGCTTCCTGTGCGCGCACTTCTTCCGCAAAACCGACAAAGCCCAGGCCGCCCAGCGGATGCTCGGAACACCCTGCCGGGATCGGGTAGGGCTTGCCGCCCGCCTGGCGCACGCTCTGCATGGCCTCTTCCCAGCTCTTGCGGATCCCGATATCGAAGCCATCGCTGACCAGGCGCACGTCGGCGCCCATGATGCGAGACATCTGGATATTGCCAACGCGGTCATAGACGGCGTCGGAGTAGTTCACCCAGTCCTCCTGCACCAGCACGCACTTCAGGCCGAGATGCGCCGCCACGGCAGCCACCTGGCGCGTCTGGTTGGACTGGATGCCGCCGATGGAGACGAGCGTGTCGCAACCCTGGGCAAGCGCGTCCGGAATGATGTACTCGAGCTTGCGCGTCTTGTTGCCGCCGAACGCCAGGCCGCTGTTGCAGTCCTCACGCTTGGCATAGAGGTCGACCTTGCCGCCGAGATGCGCGCTCAGGCGCTTCAGCGGCTGGATGGGCGTGGGGCCGAACGTTAGCTGGTGGCGGGGAAAGCGTTTGAGATTCATGCTGGCAACTCCTGGGTTTCTTGGATGACTCGGGTTAAGCGCGGGGATCCAGGCATCAAGGCTGGCGAAGAACACTGGCATGTGGCGCCACCTTTCGTTGATGCTGCGACGGACTCAATCCTAGAAAAAAACGCACGAAACATGGTTGCAAATATCAATCTATTTATGCACTATAAAAAATTCATGGCACTCGTTTTTACTTTTTTGTTTTTTATAAATCATCATGGACGAAACAAAATTGCGCACCAAAACCGAGCACCCCGTGCCACATTCCGAGGCATTGGATCGCACCGATAAAGCCATCCTGCGCGCACTCCAGCGCGACGCGTCCATCTCGAATGTGGCGCTGGCAGCCAAAGTCAGCCTGAGCCCGCCAGCCTGCCTGCGGCGCGTGGAGCGGCTCAAGGAACTCGGGCTGATTCGCGGGATCGTGGCGCTGCTGAACCCGGCCGCGCTGGACGCGGGGATGCTGGTGATGATCGGCGTGGTGCTGGACCGGTCCACACCGGAATCCTTCTCCGAGTTCGAGAAGGCCGCCCAGCAGGTCTCCGGCTGCATGGAGTGCCACGTGGTGACGGGCGAGTTCGACTACTTCATGATGCTGCGCACCAAGGACAGCGAGAGCTTCAATCGCCTCCATGCGGAGCAACTGCTGTATCTGCCGGGGGTCCGCCAGATACGCTCGTTCATGGTGCTCAAGCAGGTGCTGTCGACAACGCAGTTTCCGATCTGAAGCTGCGTGTGCGCCAGGGCGAATGCGTCCGGGACTTCCTGATCGCGATGCTATCCAGCCGCCATGGCAGCGGGCCCGGGTGATCGCTATGCCACGTGCGCCGTCAGGGCACGAACCTGGTCCTCCAGGTCTGCGATCCGCCGCTTCATGCAGGCTTGCGCGCTGATATCGCTGACGACGCCATACCAGCGATCGATCGCGCCATTTGCCCCGATATGCGGCTGGGCACGGCTCAGCATATGGCGCCAGCTGCCGTCCGGCCACTGGATGCGGAACCGGGTCGCGAATGGCTGGCCGCTCGGGATCCAGGCAAGCCACTCCGCCCGGATGCGCAACTGGTCCTCAGGATGGACCGTGGCACGCCAGGCGTCGATGCGGTCCTGCATGGCACACCCTGCGCTGTCGCGGAAGTTCGGGCTGATATAGCACAGCGTGCCATCAGGGTCAGCCGCCCAGGCAATATGGGGGCTCAGCTCGACCGAGTTGCGGAAATGCTCCTCGCTTTCCCGCAAGGCCAGCTCGGCCCGTTTGCGCGCCGAGATGCCGATGGCAACGAGCGAGATACCAATCACGTCCCCGATGTCATCATTGACGCGCTGGCCGACCACCAGGTAGACCTCGCCGTTCGCGGTAATCTCGCGTTCCATCGGAGAGCGCGTCTCCATGGCAAGCACGGCATGCGCCAGCGAGCAGATCGATCTGCCGGCTTCGGACATGCAGGCCGCGCAGAGCTGGGCGCCGACAAGGGCGTCCGCCTGGGTGCCGAACATCTCCGCATAGCGCCCGTTGACATGCACGTGCCGCAAGCGCGTGTCCAGGAAGCACAGGCCGACGGGCGCGCCGACATAGAGCGCCTCCAGCTGATGCAGGCGCTGATACGGCGAACGGTCCAACGGCCGCGGATCCGGCGCGCGCAAGCCAAGCTGCTGGATAAGCGCGGGAATCCGCTCCGGCTGCAGCGCCGGCGCCCACAGCCATCCCTGGCCGATGTCGCATCCCAGCTTGCGCAGTAGGGAGGCATGCTCTTCGCGCTCCACGCCTTCCGCGACAACACGCATGCCGATGCTGTGGCCCAGCCCCACAATAGCCGTCACGATCCGGCGGCACTCCTGGTCGTCGAGCATGCCGCGCACAAAGCTGGCGTCGATCTTGATCTCGTCGAATGGCAGGGCGTGCAGGCGTGTCAGGCTGGCATAGCCGGTGCCAAAGTCGTCCAGCGCGATTCCGATGCCGAGCGCCTTCAGATCGTCGATGATGGCACGCGCGAGCTCGACATCGGTCTCCATGGCGCCCTCGGTGATTTCGATCTGTATGCGCGCCAGCGGGAATCCCGTCTGCGTGACAGCGTCGGCGATCAGCGCGACGACCGCCTTGTCGCGCAATTGCACCGGAGACACGTTGAACGCCAGCACAAAGCCCTGGCCCCAGCCCACGGCCTGCCCGCACGCCGTGCGCACGATATGGGAAGTCAGGCGATCGATAAGCCCGCACGACTCCGCGATCGATATGAAAGTAACGGGGGAAACCGGGCCCGTTGCAGGGTCCGTCCAGCGGGCGAGCACCTCGAAGCCGACGATGGCGCCGGTTTCAAAGCAGATCAATGGCTGGAATGCCGGCCGGAGCAAGCCGCCATCGAGCGCGGCTGCCAGTCTTGCGCAGGTATCGTCCGTGTCTCCCACTTTCATCCTCTCAGATACCGCCGGAAATCCGGATCGTGTCCTATAGAAACGGCGCGCCCATGGATCATGGCCCGGCCAACACCTGTGCCGGGCAGTGTTCCGTCAGGTTTGTTCCCTGAGCGGGCGCTTGCGAGGCGTAGCGACCTTTTCGCCACTCCCGCCATTGGATATCGACCAGCCTGACGGCAAATTGAGGTTTTGGCTGCGGCGGCAGCCTGGGCCGGGCGGGCGGCGCATCCTCCCGGCGGCCCTCTCTGGCTCCGACGGCGCTACTTGCGCGGAGCCGGCACGGCGCGGGCCGCTGCCAGCGGCTCCCGGCCCACGAAGATCCGCGTTGGCAGCACAAAGCCCCGCAGCGCCAGCATCTCCAGCGGCCCCTGCCCGACTTCGGTACGCATCAGGTAGCGCACCGGATAGGTCACGTCCGCCGCAACAGGCGCCTGGGCGCTGCGCGCGGTCAGGCTGTCGGGATCTTCGGCGAAGGTCCGGCCGTGCGCATCGGCCTGGCCCTCGGCACCGGCCTTCGGTGCGCCTGGCCCTTCTAGCGCTTCCTGCGCATCCTGCGCATCCCGCGCGTCCGGCTTCGCCTGCCACGTCAACTGGTAGTTCGCGCTATCCACCGGCTCGACGTGCGCGCGCTCCAGCATCCGCACCAGGCCCCAGCGGCCGCCGAACTCGTAGCTCTTGCTGGTGCCCGCGCGCTCGGTCTGCCATTGCAGCCGGGTGCCCGGGTCCTGCAGGTTCTTGCCCGGCCAGCTCATCGCCTGCCATGTCTCGCGCTGGTTGTAGTAGTGCAGCGTCTGGCCATCGAGCGTCAGCAGCGTGTCGGTCAGGCCCGGGGTGGGGATCGGCTTGAACTCGAAGCGGTACTGCGGCTCGCCCTGCGCCAGCAGGTGCGCCGCCATGCGCTGCAAGGTGTTGATCGCGTTGAGGAAGGCCGGATCGAAGGACTGCGCCTGCCCACCAGTGGCTGCCGGCAGCCACTGATCGCCCTGCAGCTCGAGCACGCCCGCCAGTTGCGTGCCGAGGAAGGCCCCGATCAAGCCGCTGTGCGGGCGCAGGAAGCGCGCCAGTTCAGCCAGCGAGGCATCGTTGGCGGTGTCCGCAAACGGATAACGCCCGGCAAAGGAGCGGCTCCACGTCATCGCGATGCTCTGGCGCCACGCGTCGTTCAGGCTTGCCTGCGCCGGTTGCAGCACCGTCTGCGTGGCCTGCGCGATGGGCCGCACAAACAGCGTCTCGCCCATGCCCGCCCACTGGCTGCCAAGGCTCGCCGCCATCAACTGGGCATAGGCCTGGGTATCGGCCAGTTCCGAGCCCTTGCCCTGGAACAGCGCCTGCGCCATCTGGCGGGCCTGCGCATCGGCATCGGCGCTGTTGCCGACCTGCTGCAGGCGCAGGCGCAGTGCCGTCGCGCGGTCGAGGAACCGTTGCAGGCTCAAGTCACCGCTGGTGCCAGCGTTGGTGCCAGCGTTGGCACTGCCAAGCTGGCCCTGCGCCACCAGCCGCAGCACCGGGCCAAAGGCCGCGCCCAGCGGCCCCGCCGCGTCCGGCTTCGCCACCTCGGGCCCCGCCGGCTTCTTGCCCAGCAGGTCCTGCGTCTTGGCCACCAGCGTATCGGACAGCGAGTCCTTGCGGGCGCCAGCGCCACCCTGGTACTCGAGCGACTTCATCAGCGCGATCACCGGCGACTGGCGCGCATCGGCCATCAGCTTGAGCTGCCCGATCGCGGCCGGCAGGGTCGGCGCGGCCTCCCATTGCAGGCTGTTCATGAAGCCCTGCCAATGCTCCGCGTAATCGGCGAAGTACTGCTCGGTCAGGGCCGCCTGTAGTACTTCGGCCGAACGGCCTGCCGTCGCTTGCGTCTGCTGCTGCGGCTTGCCGTCGGTCAGCACCCAGTCATTGGCGATTTCCGTGCGCCTGGCGGCCTGCTCGATCGCGGGCGCCACATAACCCTCATAGGCCTGGCGGGTGAAGACCCCGGGCACGATGGCGGTGGCGCGCACCAGCCCCCGGGGATCGGTGCCGGCGGTCAGCGCCGCCAGGGTCTGGTCCGGATACTTGCTGCCAGCGTGCTCGCCAAAGGCCTGGATCACGCCCCGATAGACGGTGTCCTCGGCATTGCGCTCGCCGATCACGGCCAGCAGCGT